>JBAWYZ010000151.1:0-6032 GCA_037143255.1 Leptolinea sp.
TGCCAATGCACCGCCTTCCAACACGGCAGTTCTGCTCCATTTATCCGATATCCAACCCAAGAGAGGGTTGGCAGCCACCTGAGTCATAAAGAGCAAACCAGTCATTATCCCGGCGGCAGATAAGCTGAGGTGGTGAACTCGAATGGCGTAAATGATATAAAAAGCCTGCGCCATCATTCCAAACTGCATCGCGTTTCTGGAAATTACAAACCAGCGAAACGGGATATCTTTTTCAAGAATGACCCTAACTTTTCGCCAAAAATCAGCGTTACTATCTTCTACTTCAGGAGCAGGGGTAACTATCTCGCGGGTAAGCGCTAGAAAATAATAAGAGATAACCATCAAACCGCTGGTAATGAGAAAGCAGACCATAAAGTTAGATGGAGTTGCTATCTTTTCAAGCAGGTAGCCGGCAATAATAGCCCCAACACTCGCAAAAAGATTCGATCCGGCAGATTGAACGCCAAAAAAAGTTGCCCGAACATCTGTGGGGATGATTTTGGAAATCAAATTCTGCCAGGCATTTGCGGTTAGGCCGCCGCCCAGTCCCTGCCAGATAAGAATAATGAAGGTGGCGATTAATGCCGCCGTTTTACCTATTGTCGGCAGGAGAAAAGCGACCAGCGCCAAGCCTAGAAAAGGTACTCTTTCTTGAATTGTCATCAGGATGACATAAGGCTTAAATTGGGGCAATCGGCTGATTTTGCGGGCAGTAAATAACTGGGGGAGCTGCCATCCCATATTATGAATGGCCGGTATCAAGCCGATCAATACTGCCGAATTTGTCATGGTGGACACAAATAGCGGGAGGATGGTAGCAAAGGAAGAAAATCCCAGGCCAAATCCAAAAAAAGTCCCATCGGCGATATTTACAACTGCATTATGTTTTAAATCTTTTTGAATATTTTCGGCCATTCGGTTTTCCGGGTTGTAAGAAAACAAATCCCCTCCTTAATTCGAGAGGGAGGGGAGAAATTGTAGGGTGAGATTCGCCTCTTCAGGGATATTGGCAGAACCTTACTAATTGTACAGAATAATCTTAATTGGCTAATATGCTTCTTCCTCGCCATCCGGGAAGGCATCATCATCGTCGTCTTCCCCATCCACTTCTTCCCATTCTTCCAATTCTTCTTCTTCTTCTTCCCAATCATCATCCCTGGCTGCTTCCGCATTCGGATTGTAAGTGATACAACCAGAATCGGGATCAACTTCAATAGATGCGGCGCTGCATATTCCTTCATCGATGAAAACGCAGTCTAAATAATGACATTTAATTCTAGCCATTTTTTCCCTCCAATTGGGTTTTGAATTCGCTCTGGTTTTTAATCAGGCGGAGAATTGCACACACAAACAAAATAGACATTGCAATCGCTGATATCACACAAAACGGACAGACCGCTTTTATAACCGCGATTTCCAGGTAGGTCAAGTAAATTGAATAAATTATTCCCGACAATGTGATCCCGAGTGTGATCTGGAGAATTATTTCTTTCCTTGCAGTGTACCGATTTTCAATAAACAGCAAAAGAAGAATAATCAGATACGTCACAATGCCCAAGGCAGACACTGGTATCCCAAACACCTGCGAATATTGGCTGTTACTGACTGTCCAACAATCGCCCAACCCGGGAAGGCACATAGCCCGGTTTTGCGTGATTTTTTCAATTGTAAGATAGACTGCATCAATTAAGCCAATCAATGCAACTATGGTGGTGATTTTTTTCAATCCATCGTTTTTCATTTTCACATGACCAAAATCCGAATAACAAAAGCGCAGCGATTTTACCGCAATGGGTTCAATCCGTAAAGCCAATTGATGAGTGATTATTCTGCCTTAGCCTGGTTTTTGCCGCCGGGCTTCCATAACATTTGGCAAGTTTTCAATTTTTGTTAGGACGCGACTTAATTGAGCAATATCTCCAATTTCCAGTATGAGATTAAACGCAGCCAGGTTTTGATTAACCTTAAGGCTGATATCAAGAACATTGATGCCTTCATTTGTGAGGATGGAAGAAATATCGCCCATCAAACCCTGCCGGTCATAGGCCTTGATTTTAATAGCCACAGGAAATGTTTTTTGAGCCTCTCCCCAGGTGACTTTGACTAAACGCTCACGGTCACTTAATCGCAACATATTTGGGCAGTCCTGCCGATGAATAGTAGCCCCGCGTCCGCGGGTGATATACCCGATGATTTCATCACCGGGAACCGGGTTGCAGCAGCGCGCCAAACTGGTAAGAATTCCTTTCAACCCTAATACAATTACGGCGTTTCCCGCCTTTTTAGATTCCGTGGAAGGTTTGGCTTCAATGGTTTCAATTTGTTTATCTTTTTCGACATCTGAGAGGCGGTTGATGATGCGCCCCATCGAAAAATCGCCGCAACCGATGTCTTCATATAAATCATCAATTTCATGATATTCGAAATCGTGGGCAACTTTATCCAGGTCAAAATCTAAAATCCCCAGGCGGCGCAACTCGCGCTCAAGCAGACTTTTGCCCTGAGTAACATTCTGATCCCGGTCTTGCTTTTTGAACCATTGACGCGCTTTGGAGCGAGCGCGCTGAGTGCGAATCAACCCGAGGTTTACATTCAGCCAATCCCGGCTGGGACCACCCTGCTTGGCGGTGAGGATTTCAACCTGGTCGCCGGTTTTTAATGCATAATCGAGCGGGACGAGTTTTCCGTTGGCTTTTGCCCCGCGGCAGCGATGGCCAATTTGCGTGTGAACATGGTACGCGAAATCGATCGGGGTTGAACCGGCCGGAAGGTCAATAATGTCACCTTTAGGGGTGAAGACATAAGCTCGATCCTGAAAGACATCGGTTTTCATGCTGTCGACGAATTCTTCGGCGTCATCTACATCTTGACGCCAGTCCATCAACTGGCGCAGCCAGTTGATGCGTTGCTCATAGGTTTCATCGCGCCGGCCGCGTTCCTTATAGCGCCAGTGCGCGGCGATTCCATATTCCGCGTTCTGATGCATTTCGCGTGTCCGAATTTGAACTTCCAAAGCTTTTCCATCATCATAGATGATGGCGGTATGCAGTGACTGGTAGAAATTATCTTTCGGGGCGGCGATATAGTCATCAAATTCATGTGGAATTGGCCGCCATTGCGTGTGAATTACCCCCAGGGCTGCATAGCAGGAGGGGATATCCGGAACAATAAGCCGAAAGGCGCGCAGATCGCGCACCATTTCGAAGGGTTTCCCTTTTTCATTCATCTTTTTATAGATGGAATAGATGTGTTTAGGGCGACCAAATACCTCAACTTTTATGCCTGCCTGGCTCATAATAGCTTGCAATCTGGATTGAATGTTGAGTACCTGCCGGTTGCGGTCTTCCTGTCGCTCAGTCAGGTTATCGGCAATCTCTTTATATTTTTCGGGATTTGCAAAGCGGAAACCGAGGTCCTCTAATTCCCATTTCATCTGCCATATCCCAAGGCGGTTGGCGAGCGGAGCAAAAATATCTAGCGTTTCCTGGGCTATTCTTTTTCGTTTTACTTCCGGCATAAAGCCAAGAGTGCGCATGTTATGCAGGCGGTCTGCCAGTTTGATAAGCACAACCCGAATATCTTCCCCCATTGCCATGAAAGTTTTACGTAGGGTTTCAGACGCGATATCCCGTTTTCGGCTACGGGTTGATACGGGTGCGCCTTCTATTTCATTTTCGTTTAGATTCGGAGAAGTGACTTCTTCCAAATGCTGGTCGCCGCGTGAAACACGGGGAAGGTTCGTTAACTTGGTAACGCCATCCACCAGTTTGGCAACTTCATCACCGAAGGTGCGCTTAAGATCATCATTCGTTATCTTGGTATCTTCAACGGTATCGTGTAAAAGACCTGCTACTACAACAACAGGCGAAATCCGCATTTCTGCCAAAATGCCTGCGACGGCCACACAGTGGGTGATATAGGGTTCGCCGGAAGCTCTTTTTTGATTTGAATGAGCTTCTTCCGCGTATGTATAGGCGCGTTGTACCAGTTCACGGTCAACTGCGCTATAACTTTCAGGGAGAATGGTCATCAAATCTTCAAATATCATCTTAAGGCCATTTCGGTCTTGTCTCTGGAATTTCGACTTGTTAGTAGTATACCTTTCAGGAAGAATGAAGACAAATTAAAATCACCTAATAATCCCTGGCAAAAAGGAAGGTGATTGTTCACAAAAAATATATTTAACTACGAAATACACTGAAAACACGAAAAAAGAGAAAATAGGAAAGGGAAAAACCATGAATTGGACTAAACCCTTTCATTTTTATTAGTTGGATGTCCCCTTTGGCTGATGTCATCAAACTACATATTGCGTTGTTGCTAAAGTCCCAACCCATAATAATATGATGTAATTGCCTAATTCTTGCTTCCTTGGACGGTATGATAACAATCAAACAGAAATACAAACAAATAAGTGGCTTCTTGAATGAAGTGTCACAAAGCACACATAGCCGCGGAATTTGTCGAGCGACATCATCAGTTCAAACCGACTTCAATTTATCGATATCTACAATCAGAAGGTTTTTCTCTCAAAGCAGACAAGAAGAACATAGAGGGAGACACCCATCCAGACCGCGACCTACAGTTTCGGTATCTCAGTGAGCAGTGTCGTGATTTTGAAGCCAAACAATGCCCTGTTATCTCTGTAGATTGCAAGAAAAATGAGTTAATTGGTAACTTTAAGAACCACGGAAGAGAGTAGCAACCTAAAGGTAAGAACACAGTTGTGAATGTCTATGACTATAAAAGTCCCGCTGATGGGAAAGCTGTATCGTACGGAATTTTTGATATTGTTCATAATAAAGGATTTGTTAACGTGGGGGTTGACCATGATACAGCCGAGTTTGCTGTGGAGAGCATCCGACGTTGGTGGCTGACTATCGGACGCGTCTACTTTCCTGATCAAAAGGAACTCCTCATTACTGCTGATGGGGGTGGCTCCAATGGTAGCAGAAATCGACTCTGGAAACGAGAGCTACAGCAATTTGCTCGGGAAACGGGCTTATCCATAACCGTCTGTCACTTTCCCCCAGCCACCAGCAAGTGGAATCTGATTGAACATCGCCTTTTCTCTTTCATCTCAATAAATTGGCGAGCCACGCCGCTCATTTCGTTTGAAATCGTAATTGAACTGATTAACCATACGAAAACCAAGGAAGGATTAGTTGTAACTGCTATGAAAGATGACCATGCGTATCCGACTGGTATCAACAACTAGTCCTAATTCACAACCATCCGTAATCAATATCATACATCATATTATTATGGTGTGTCGCCTAATGTAATAAATACTCTCAAATCAGCGTGTTAGGGGTGAGAAATGTATGTTCAAAAATGGATTTGTTGTTGACGATTAATCGACCATCATTTCATAAAATTCTTTAGAGATATGTTTGGAGCGATTTCCAAACGCTTAGCGCTGTATTCTTCCAAGAAAAATTCATAGCTTGTTTTTTTCCGCGTTCTATCAGATTACTGCGCATTTCTTCCGATGACATGATTTGCCGAATTTTAGTTTCCATTTCCCCGGGTATGTTTGGATCAAAATAAAGTACTGCATCTCCACCAACCTCTGGTATCGAGGCGACGTTAGAACATGTAACCGGACAACCACAAGTCATAGCTTCAAGAACCGGAAAGCCGAAACCCTCGTATTTAGACGGTAAAATAAATGCGGTGGCATGCTGATATAGCGCTTTTAATTCTTCATCGGTCACATATCCTAACCGCCGCACGCAGGTAGGTATATTGTTGGAGGTTTCGCCTTGTTGGAATATTTTGCTGAAAGTACCTCCAACCACAACAACTTCGTAGTCCTGCGGGTTGATCGTCTTGATTACCTCGTATAATCCTCGAAAATTTTTGTGCGGACTGTTCGATCCTACAGTAAGCAAATAAGGTTTATGCCCTAAGTTATGTTTTGTCAATGCGAGAGGATCAGGTTGTACTCGCTCGAAATGCTCTCTACCTAATGGTATCACTTCGACATTTTCAGGCGCCATATCACAGAATTTTATCAATTCTGATTTTGA
>JBAWYZ010000152.1:0-6029 GCA_037143255.1 Leptolinea sp.
ATCAAAGAGGGTTCTGAGTCGGTTACATTTTGTAACCGACTGAAAATGGAGTCTGACGATGGAAAAATGTATCTGAACGATGCGGTTGATCCAGTCGGTGCCAAGTTCACGGGCGGAACCGATCAAACTCTGGCTGGCGAAGGTGGGTTCCGAACGCATGCAGGAAATGATTCTATGGGGGGATTCGTCTCGAAAGCCCCGCTTTTGAGATGGATTAGGAGGGTCTTGTCTGGCCGGTAGGGGCGGACACATGCAAAAGAACATCCAGTGCAGGCGGCCGTCCGCCCCTACGCATGGTGATATTTGTCATATTAATATGATGACACCAATTGGTCAAATGCTCTTGACAAAGCTCAATTATTGTCGTAAACTCTTTATTAAAGTTCTTAATAAAGTACATAAAGAAACTGCTTAATAAACCACTTGATTAAACCAGTTGTTCAACCTTCAACCAATGATTGAATTCCCTCAGGTGACAAACAATTCCTCCGTCTCTTCCTTAAAATCGGAGATAACTTCAACGGCGGCCTTGCGTGCCCATAACCTGAGCGCCACGCTAAATCTTATTCGGGATCGCGGATCCATTACGCGCGCCGAGATTATTCGCATCACACAATTGAGCGCCCCCACCATCTCGGCATTGGTCAACATCCTTATTGAAAGCGAATTTGTTAGCGAAGGCGGCAGCGGTCTTTCCTCTGGCGGAAGAAAACCGGTTTTGCTTGAATTCAACTATGATGTTCGCAAACTTCTGGGTATTGATATGGGCTCCACTCATATCACCATTGTGTTGATGAATCTCAAGGGTGAAGTCAGCCAACGCTTCTCGCATCACATAGATGTGATCAACAAACCGGCAGAGGTATTGCAAGTAATCGGCAATGCGGTAAAGGATATTCTAAACAAAGCTGGCCTTACCAGTCGTGATCTACTGGGAATTGGTTACACGGTGCCAGCCCCATTAGTCAACGAAAAAACCGGTGAATTTATTACCTATTACATGCCGGCCTGGAAGGACATTCACTGCATCACGGCTATTCAGGAAATTGGTGATGTCCCCATATATTTTGAAAACGACGCCAACGCGGCCGCCATAGCCGAAAAATGGTGGGGTTGCGGCCTGGGCTATAATAACTTGGTGTACATCAAACTTGGTACCGGTGTGGGTAGCGGAATCATGATCAACGGTGAAATCTATAAGGGTTTCAACGGTACCGCCGGCGAAATTGGCCATACCACTATTGAGGCGGATGGCCGGGAATGCCGTTGTGGAAACCACGGTTGCCTGGAAAGTTATATTGGCATTCAGGGTCTCCTTTCGGATGCACGCCATGCCTTGAAAGATGATCTCAACTGGAAAGATCATCTGGCCGAATTGGATGTCAAAGGTGTTGTTCGGGCGGCACGCGAAGGCAATCAGGAATGTGAAAAAATCATCACCACTGCCGGATGGTACCTGGGGATTGGTCTGGCGAATATTATCAACCTGGTGAATCCGGGGCTGATGATTTTGGGCGGAGATCTGGCAGATGCCGGCTTGATGCTGCTGGATCCGGCCCGCAAGTCACTGGTTGAACGAACTGTAGGATTCAACACGCGCTCTGATAACCTGGTGATTGGGGAACTGGGCAGCAAGGCTGTTGCTGTTGGTGCAGCCTCGCTAGTCATCATGAATGCGTTTCAAGAATCAAATATTTATTCTGCTTTAAGAAGTTAATTGCAATACAATCCAACAAAAAGGAGGTGATCGGGCGTACGTAGATAATACAGATGAAGTATCGTTTTAAATTGCATCCAAGAACCATTCAAAATCCTTTAGGAGGAAGATTATGTTTAAGAAGTTATTACCCTTCATCAGCGTTGTTTTAGTGCTGACTTTCGTCCTGGCTGCCTGTGCACCCGCTGCACCGGTCGCTGCACCTGCCGCACCCGCTGCTGCAGAACCTGCCGCTCCTGCAGCTGCAGAACCTGCCGCTCCTGCGGCGCCTGCTGCTCCGGCTGGAAAATTGACAGCTGGTGTCGCCATCTATAAATTTGATGACACCTTCATGACCGCTGTGCGCAATGCCATTTCCGAGGATGCGAAATCCTTAGGTGTTGACATCAATTTGACAGATAGCCAGAATGCTCAAGCAACCCAGAATGATCAGGTTGACCTGTTTGTGTCCAAAAAAGTCAACGCAATGGCGATCAACCCGGTTGATTTGACCGCTGCTGGAACTATTCTGGATAAAGCTAAAGCTGCTGGCATTCCGATCGTTTTCTTCAATCGCCAACCCCTGGAAGCCGATATGGCCAAATGGGACAAGGTCTACTATGTAGGTGCAGTAGCCAAGCAATCTGGCGAAATGGAAGGAAAACTGCTCGTTGATTATTGGAAAGCCCATCCCGAAGCTGACAAGAACAAAGACGGCGTCATGCAGTACATTATGCTGACCGGCGAACCTGGACATCAGGATGCAATCTTACGCACCAAGTGGTCTGTCGATACCATCACGGCTGCTGGCATCAAGGTTGAAAAATTAGCCGAAGATACCGCCATGTGGGATCGTCCCAAAGCCCAGGATAAAATGGCTGCCTTCATTTCGAAGTTTGGTGACAAAATCGAAGCTGTCATCACCAACAACGATGACATGGGCCTCGGCGCCATCGGCGCTTTGAAAGCCGCCGGATACTTCGGTGCAGACAAGAAATTCATGCCCGTAGTTGGTGTGGATGCGACCTCTGCTGGAGTAGCAGCATTAAAAGATGGCACCATGCTTGGTACCGTTTTGAATGATGCGGTCAACCAGGGTAAGGCCACCATGAATCTGACCGCAGTATTAGCTGCTGGTCAGGTCCCAACCGACGCCAATGTTGGTTACAAAATCACCGATGGTAAATACATCTGGGTAGATTACAAACCCATTACCCTCGCGAATATTGCCGACGCTGGACAATAATATTATTGAGTAAATTGTTTTTTGGGGGTGCGGTGGAGACACTGCACCCCCATTTTCTCAAATTGGCATGATTATTATTTGCAAATATCGTTTATTAACGTACAATTAGCTATTCCAATATATTTTATTTCCCAATTTTTAAAAAGAACCTAACAACGATAAAGGTGAGGGTATGAGTGAGGATAACCAATACTTTCTGGAGATGCATAATATTACAAAAACATTTCCAGGTGTAAAAGCGCTGGATGATGTATCTCTCATGGTAAAAGCTGGAACTGTGCATGCCTTGATGGGAGAAAACGGCGCTGGAAAATCGACATTGATGAAATGCCTTTTTGGGCTTTATTCCCCTGATGGAGGGGAAATTCGCCTGGATGGTAAAGTGGTTGTTCCGGAAAACCCAAAACAGGCGCTTGATTATGGTATTTCTATGATTCATCAGGAATTAAACCCCATTCCGCATCGGAATGTCATGGATAATATCTGGTTGGGACGTTTCCCATTGATCCATATTGGACCAATGGCCTTTGTGGATGAAAAGAAGATGTATCGCGATACCAAGGTGCTTATTGATGATTTGGGCATGGATATTGATCCCAAAACCAAAGTGATCAATATGTCTGTATCCAAAATTCAATCCATGGAGATCACAAAGGCAGTATCTTATAATGCCAAAATCATCATTATGGATGAACCGACTTCATCGCTGACTGAACGAGAAGTGGTTCATTTATTCAAGATTATCCGTGATTTGAAAAACAGGGGAGTGGCGATTATTTATATCTCTCATAAGATAGAAGAAATATTGCAAATTGCTGATGAGGTTACAATTATGCGAGATGGCAAAGCTGTTGGCACCTGGCCGTCCGCTGAATTAACCAATGAATTGATCATAAACCGCATGGTTGGCCGCGAACTAACCCATCGATTCCCAGAAAAAACCAATACCCCTGCTGATGTGATTATGAAGGTTGAAGAATTAACCTCCCCATTCCCAAAATCATTTAAGAATATCAGTTTTGAATTACGCCGTGGTGAGATATTGGGTGTAGGTGGACTGGTAGGCGCACAGCGTACCGAACTAGTGGAAGCGATTTTTGGTCTCAGGTCGGTTGAATCTGGAAAAGTTACAATAAAAGGGAAAGATGTAACCATCCATTCGCCCATTGATGCCAAACGCCAGGGGATAGCCTTATTGACAGAGGAACGGCGGGCAACTGGCATTTTCTCGGTTTTGTCTGTTCTAGATAATACTATCGTTGCAAATTTGGACTTCTTTTCAAACGCTGCCAGTTTTATCAAAGAGAAGCTTTGCCGTGAGAGTGTCGACAACAGCATGCGTCAACTGCGGGTAAAAACACCCTCCATAAAAACTCGAATCGCTAATCTTTCAGGGGGCAACCAGCAAAAAGTGTTGCTTGCTCGCTGGCTGTTGACTGAACCCGATATTCTGATTCTGGATGAACCAACGCGTGGTATTGATGTCGGAGCAAAATACGAAATCTATACCATTGTTTTAGAACTTGCAATGCGGGGTAAGGGAATTATTATGATTTCGTCTGAAATGCCGGAACTTCTGGGGATTTCTGATCGGATTATGGTCATGTGCGAAGGTCGCCTGACAGGTATTCTCCCCCGCGAAGAAGCCACCCAGGAAAAAATTATGCAGTTAGCTACCCAATTTATGTAGGAAGCGGAGAAGAAGAAAATGAATCTTCCCAATGTAAAAACAATTCGTAAGTTTGCTATGGATAACGGCATTTATATCGTGCTGGTACTCCTCATATTAGGCATTGCCATAAAAGATCCAACGTTTTTATCTATGAACAACTTGCGCAATGTGCTGGTGCAATCATCCACCCGCGTTATCATTGCCCTCGGGGTTTGTGGTATTCTGATTACGGGGGGTGTAGATTTGTCTGCTGGTCGAATGGTTGGGTTTGCAGCAGTGATTTCAGCATCTATGTTGCAGGCTCCTGATTACAGCCGCTTGTTTTTCCCCAATTTACCACAAGTCTGGTTGTTCATGCCCATTATAATTGCTCTTCTGGTGGGTGCAGTCGTGGGACTATTCAATGGGGTGATCATATCCAAGATGAATGTGCCGCCTTTCATTGCTACTTTGGGTATGATGGTTATTGTTTATGGTGCAAATTCCATATATTTTAATATGCCTCCCAATAACTCTCAGCCAATCGGTGGGTTGCGCCCAGATTTTACCGGTTTGGGAACGGGTGCCATTACAGCTTTTGATGGAAAAATTTCAATTCCGTATATTGTCATTCTGGCTGTTGTTGTGTCAATAATTATCTGGGTATTACATAATAAAACCACTTTTGGTAAAAATATATTTGCTCTGGGCGGTAATCCTCAGGCGGCCAGGGTTTCAGGAATCAATGTAGTCAAAACCTTGATCACGGTTTATGCACTTGCGGGCGCGTTGTACGGACTGGCTGGCGTATTTGAAGCAGCCCGGACCGGCGGCGCTACTAACAACTATGGGAACGGTTACGAATTGGATGCCATTGCGGCTTCTGTGGTGGGGGGTGTCTCTGTTGCAGGCGGTATTGGCACTGTGCCTGGTGTGGTGGCAGGTGTGTTAATCTTCACAGTGATTAACTATGGCTTGACCTTCATCGGTGTTGATCCCTACTGGCAGCAGATTGTCAAAGGACTCATCATTGTCTTTGCAGTGTCCTTTGACCTGGCCAAATATTACGTAAAGAAATAACCTGTAAATTTGTTGTTTTCACCCGACCCCTTTTTCCGACTGGAGTGAGGGGTCAGGTGTTAATAAGTAGTGAAATAGAATTGGATGCCGTATAATCATCCTACCTGAGACTCCAGATATGAAAATTGTTGCAATGTATTTTGCAAGCCGTGAAAAACTGTTGATCAGGCTGTAATAATTTGAACCTATTTGAATTTAATCAGGTAATCCCCTGAACTGTGATGGAGGAACCTAAATGCCATATTCAAGCGTAGATCTCACCAGGGTGAAAACCTACCCCCTCGTCAAACGGGAAAACCGTGTTGCTTTGGAAGACCTGATTTTTCCTGCGACTGCGTATGCGCAATTGGATAACC
>JBAWYZ010000153.1:0-6027 GCA_037143255.1 Leptolinea sp.
CCCCTCTGTAAAGCCTTTTTGACCATAATTGGCCCCCTACGCTGGAAAATCACACTTGCAATGGTTGGAAAAATGACGCAACTGGGAAACAGGTAGATAATTGTCTTGTAAACCATCTCCCAGCTTATCCGTTATAAAGGAAATTTCGATCGCACTTTCCTTGACTTATCCCACCCCCGCAGGTATAATCCCCCTAGTTAATTCTGATATTTACAATTGTTTTAAGCAGGAGCAAGATCATGGGTCCACTTCCAAAACGGAAACTATCAAAAGGCCGCCGCGACCGGCGTCGTTCGCAGGACGCACTCGAAAACCTCAACCTCACCCAGTGCAGTAATTGCGGTGAGATGCGCCTTCCCCACACTGTATGTCCCAAATGCGGACATTACAAAGGGCGTGAGGTTATTGCAGTTTCCAAAGACGAAAAAACCAAGTAATACTTAGGCTATCATGAGCCGCCGGACTGCCGAAACGCAGCCCGGTTTTCTTTTAATCCAGGTCTTCTTCTGTTTCTGGCTCGTCTGCCGGGTTAAATAAGTATGGCTGGAATTGCGCCAACAGCCTGCCTGGCAGGTTGCCATGAATGGTCACGCCGATCCGTTCTTGTTCAATTCGCTTTACCTGACCCAGTTCGTGGAACAATGAGATTAATTGACCCTGTTGGAAGGGCAGCCGCACGATCACCGGCTCAAACTGCTCGAAAAGCACCTTCTCCATCATCTGGATCAATTCCGGCAGACCACTGCCGGTTATGGCGGAGATCATTACCGAATTCGGCAGGGAACGTACCGTTTCCTCACCGAATGCCAGGTCATCCAGTTGATCGATTTTGTTGAATACCGTCACCACGGGGATATGATCGGCTTTAATATCTTTCAAGGTTTGTTGCACCGATTCCCATTGAACCAGCGCGTTGGCATGGGTGATATCTACTACATGCACCAGCAGGTCGGCTTCCGAAATCTCTTCCAGTGTAGCGCGAAAAGATGCCACCAGTTGGGTGGGTAGTTTCTGAATGAAACCGACTGTATCGGTAAGCAGAACTGTGTTCCCGCCAGGCAGGCGCACTCGTCGCGTGGTTGGGTCGAGCGTGGCGAACAATTGGTTGGCCACATACACTTTGCTATGCGTCAACCGGTTGAGCAAGGTAGATTTCCCTGAATTCGTGTATCCTACAAGCGCAACAATGGGGATTTGCGAGCGTTTGCGCTGGCCGCGGTAGCGGTCCCGATGAGCGCGGACTTTATCCAATTCATTTTTCAGGTGGGAGATGCGTTTGCTGATCTCGCGCCGGTCAACTTCCAACTGAGTTTCACCAGGTCCACGCAGTCCCACACCGCCCACAGTGCCGGTCCGACCGCCTCCACCACCTGCCTGACGGGCTAGATGAGTCCAGGCGCGCGTGAGGCGGGGCAAGCGATACTCATACTGTGCTAATTCCACCTGCACACAGCCTTCACGTGTTTGGGCATGCTGGGCGAAGATGTCCAGAATCAGCGCGGTACGATCAAGCAATTGCACATTAAGCCCCAACTTGTTTTCCAATTCGCGCTGGTGGGTGGGAGAAAGCTCGTTGTCAAAGATGACAACATCTGTCAGGGTTTCTTCTGCCAGCGCGATGATTTCAGTCACCTTGCCCGAACCAATGTAAGTTCCCGGGTTAATGTGATCCATCCGCTGATAGGTTTGACCGACCACATCAAGTCCAGCAGTATCGGCCAGCAACGCCAGTTCATCCAGCGAATCCTCAATGGATAGGATGCCAGGTTGGCCTTTAATTTCAACAGCGACCAGAAACGCGCGTTGGCGTGGCGGTCGGGTGGGTGCGGGTTGTTTTTTTGTCATAGATTATGCTTTTTTCATCCATGCCCGGATTCTGTCTAGGGCGGTTACTAATTCTGATGTGGCGATGCCCAGCGAAACGCGGATAAACCCTTCGCCGTGAGCTCCATAAATTATACCTGGCGTCAGGCTGATGCCGGTTTCTTCCAATAAGCAGTCACAGAAAACCGCCGAATCGGTCATTCCTTGCGGCAACCGCGCCCAGACGTAAATGGCAGCCATGGGTGTATCTACCTGAAAACCGCAAGTCTGCAGTGCGCTAACCACAATATCACGCCGTTCCAAATAGATGAGATTGCGCTTCTGAATCCATTCCTGGTCAGCAGTCAGTGCATAAGTCCCGGCAGTCAGAAGTGGGGCGAACTGGGAACTGTCCATCTTGCTTTTATAAGTATTCAGATAGTTGATTACAACGGCATTGCCAACTGCCATTCCTAACCGCCAGCCGGCCATATTATATGTTTTCGAGAGAGAGTTGAACTCTACGGTCACATCTTTTGCGCCATCCACCTGCATCAGCGATGGGGCAACATACCCGCCGAAGCAAATATCTACATAGGGAGCATCGTGGGCTATCAACAGGTGATGTTGGTGGGCAAACCTGACGGCTTTCTCAAAGAAGTACCATGTTGCAACAGCGCCAGTGGGATTGTTGGGGTAATTCAACCAGAGAATTTTGGCTTTTTGCAGCACAACATCCGGGATGGCATCCAGATCGGGCAGATATCCGTTTTGCGGTAGCAGAGGCATCTCGTAAATTTCCGCGCCGGCAATGCGCCCACTTTCACGATAAACCGGGTAACTGGGATCAGGAACGAGCGCCACATCCCCAGGGTTAAGAATTACCTGGCTGAGATTGAAGACGCCTTCCTTGGAACCTACCAGCGCCAATACTTCTTTCGCCGCATCTAACTGCACACCAAAGCGTTTGAGATAATAGGCCGCACAGGCTTCCCGAAACTGTGGGGTCCCACCGAGAGCCGAATAGCCATGCTGATGCGGATCACGCGCATTCTTAACCATTACATCGATGATCTCAGCAATGGGCGGCAAATCGGGTGATCCCATATCCAATCGGATAATGGAAACGCCCTTCTTACGTAATTCAATCAGTTTTTGATTCAGCGTCGAAAAGAAGTATGGCTTAAAACCGGCGATTCTATCCGCGGGTTGGATATAATTCATCTGTTAACCTTTGATTTTTCAATTTGTTTATATACATCTATTTTACCTTGTTGAACCGGAAAAGAGGAACCACAATTGAGCTGGAATTTGCACGGAACACATGCGCAGGAAGGCGACCTGGTGGAATTGGTTGGCCTGAACCATAAACATTTCATTATCATGCTGAAACCTGGTGGAGAGTTGCATACCCATCGGGGAATGGTCTATCACGATACGTTGATTGGTAAGGCCTGGGGCAGCCAGGTATTCTCTCATGTTGGCAGTCCGTTCTTCATGCTGCAGCCGGCTTTCAACGACCTGCTGCGTTCCATCCCTCGGCGGACACAAATTATGTATCCCAAAGAAATCGGGTACCTGATGGTGGCGCTGGGCATCGGCCCTGGACAGCATGTTATTGAAGCTGGTACCGGCTCCGGCGCATTGACTACTGCACTGGCGTATGCCGTTGGCAGCGCGGGGAAAGTGACCAGTTATGATGCCCGGCCAGAATTACAGGAGGTCGCAAAGAAAAATCTAGCTCGCTTCGGATTAGACGATCGGGTGGATTTCAAAATCCGCAATATTGGAGATGGCTTTGATGAGACAGGGGTGGATTCGCTCTTCCTGGATGTCGCGAATTCGTACGATTACATGCATCAAGTGCGGTTGGCGCTTAAACCGGGTGGTTTTTTTGGCAGCATTTTACCCACCACAAATCAGGTCTCAAAACTTCTGTATGCTCTCCGACATGAGGATTTTGCTTTCACTGAAGTACTCGAAATTATGCTGCGCTACTATAAACCTGAACCCGATAAACTGCGTCCCACCGACCGCATGATTGCGCATACCGGTTTCCTCATCTTTTCCCGCCCGGTAACGATAGAACATACCGCAGATTCCGAAATTTCCGCCACTTCTCTGTTGGAAGAAGATTGGGAAGCGGATACAAATTAGGTTCGCAGGAGAAATTCATGTTTCGTAGAGGATTTCCATTTCGTCCCCCCATGCCATTTCTGGGTTTTCTCAACCCTATGTTACAGCGGATATTAGGGCAAGCCAACCAGGCATTTGAAACCGGAGATTTCGCGCAAGCGGCCGAACATTACACACGGCTGGCTGAAAGAGCTGTCATTCGCGGGAAACCACGCGCAGGTAACTGGCTGATTAAAGCCGGGCAGTCCAATGTATTGGCAGGAAACAAAACAGAAGGGATGCAGCAAGTGTTCCGCGGACTTGATTTGTTGAGAACGCAAGGCCGTCAACGCGACCTGGGAAAAATCGCCTGGCGTACTATCGAACTATTCAAGAACAATGGCTTGAATGATGAATCCCGACAGGTATCCGATTGGGTTCAGGGGAAAGCGCCGGAGATATTAGTACAAGAACCTGCTGTGTCTGAGACGGCAGAGCAAACACCTTCACGGCAGCGGTTGCCATCAAAATGTCCTTCTTGCGGAGCTCCTGTCCACACCGGCACTGTTGATTGGGTGGATAACGGTCAGGCTGCCTGTGCTTATTGCGACAGCCTGCTGCCTGAGGGATAACCTGGTATCAGTGAAAATCATTGGTAAAAAGATGAATCAAGCAACCGTGCGGCAACTGTTGGCTGAACCGGACCCCGAGCAGGAAATTCCAGAAGGCGACTGGAAACGGGCGGCGGTGCTGGCCATTTTTCTTCCCGGCAGAAATGGAGATGAAATCCTCTTTACGCGCCGCACGGATACCGTATTGGATCATAAAGGGCAGGTTTCTTTTCCTGGCGGCGCAGTAGAATTTGAGGATGCCAGTCTGGAAGCAACGGCCTTACGCGAAGCCCAGGAAGAGATCGGGCTGGATGCGCAGGAAGTTACATTGTTAGGCCGGTCTAAAGAAGTATTCACCATTTCAAGCTGGTGGATTACACCAGTGGTAGGTTGGATTTCAAAAATTGACGGTTTTATACTGAATCCAACAGAGGTATCCCGGGTTTTTACATTGCCGGTAGATTGGTTATCGCAGCCAACCAGTTGGAAAAAACGAACGTACATCATAGATGACAGAATTCGCGAAAATGTGATTTTTTATCACCAGTATGATGGGGAAGTCCTATGGGGGGTTACCGCCATGATGGTGCATGACCTGCTGCGAAAATTGAAATTGATGGAATAAAAAAACTCCCCGAAAAAAACGGGGAGTTTCTCTGTATTGAAAGAAAACCGATTACTTGGCTTCGCCGTCATCCTTCTTGCCTTTTTCTGGCATTTCTGGTTCTGCGGCAAGGGATGCGCTTTCTGCTGTGACTTCTTCTGCTTCTTCTTTGGTTGCGGCAACGAGAACAACAACATCATCAGGTTCGGCATGAATTTGAACCTTATCCGACATAACAAGATCTTTTACCGTAAAATGATCTCCAATTTTCTTAAGCAGACCAATATCCAGAACGAATTTTTCTGGCAAGTCTTGCGGCAAAGCTTCAACTTCAATGGATTCCATTTCGGAAACAATGATACCGTTGAAGTCTTTGACAGCCGGGGAGAGACCTTCAAGAACAATGGCAACCTTGGCCCGGATTTTCTCGGTCAGTGAAACGACCTGAAAATCAACATGTTTTAAGGTATTGCGCAAAAAGTCACGTTGGCGTTCACGTACCAGCGCCGCATTCTCTTTGCCTTCCAACATAATATAGATCAGGCTGGAAGCGGTCAGGCCGTGCATGACTTTGGATGTTTCACGCAGGTCTAAAGTAATGGGGGTGGATTTAAAGTTGTGACCGTACAGAACCGCTGGCAGTTTTCCCTCACGACGCATGGCTCCAACTTTTTTCCCTGTGACGGTTCGCAGGGTGGCATTAAGAACAGCTTTTTCCATTTCATTTTCCTTCGAGCGCCTCTCACCTCTGCTGGAGGTTACCTTCGCTCTGTTTTAGATTCGGCTTGCGCCGTGATTACCTTTTTGAGTGCACCCAGTGCAACTTTCATTTGACGAAACGAACAATGCAATTTTTGATTTTATCCTATCGGTAGGGTAAACGTCAAGGAAAAT
>JBAWYZ010000154.1:0-6021 GCA_037143255.1 Leptolinea sp.
CTTCCCCTATTTCCGCTTTATGAAATGGGGGAAGGCCGGGATGGGGGCTCTTCAAGATTCAAAACATGATAAATTGCCAGCATCACAGCATCCAAATCATTCATAATCTCATGATTCCAGAACCTGATCACCTTATAACCCTTCGATTCAAGGAATGCAGTTCGCTCTGCGTCATAATCCCGTTTTTCCAAATGCTGACTGCCATCTACTTCAATGATGATTTTCTTGCGTGGCGCACAAAAATCAACTATGTAGTTTCCAATGGCATGTTGACGCCGAAAGTGAATATCCTCCATTTGATGTGCGCGAAGCCGCACCCAGAGCTTCACTTCAGCTTCTGTCATGTTATGACGCAATTCTAATGCTTTGTGTATTATTACCTGAGTAGTGTTTTGAGCTGGCATTAACAAAAAATCCTAAGTGTGTGGGGGTTTAATTGAAAATCAGATTATTGATTACATTTTAATAATTCTAAACAAAATATCTGCTTCAAGCAAATCAAGTATAAATTGCCCCCGTAGTCCTTTTCCCAAATCTCCAAAAAGCGGAGATTTAGAGGAGGATTTGTCGGTTTACTTTTTGTATATTCAGAATCCGAACGAATCAAAGTCACCTCGAAGCCTATTTCCGCTTTACGAAATGGGGGAAGGCCGGGATGGGGGCTTGACGTGTCAATCTTGAAAAGCCATACCGCGAATCGCTGATGAAACTTCCAAGCAAATCCTGCAGCGGACGAATGAGACTTTGCGACTACAGACACTCCCAAACAGAATCCGCGATCGCTACACCACCGCTTCCCCGCCGAAAGCATGCGGGACTGACAAAACCAATTTTGATTCATCCTCCCACCCCTGTATAATATATTCAAGGGAAAGGAGCCAGGCATGTACATTGCCATCATGCATTATGCAGCGCTACCGATTGTGGGGGGAGTTGAATCAGTAATAGCCAGCCATTCAAGGCTTATTTCATCCGCAGGGCACAAAGTTCGGGTTTTAGCAGGCCGTGGGGAAACCACCGATGCTGTCTGCCCGATAGAACTACTTCCTTTAATTGATTCCCGCCACCCGCGAGCGATGAAAGTTAAAGCCTCACTGGATGCCGGTACGATTCCAGATGACTTCGCACCGCTGGTAGCGCAAATTCAACTTGAACTTGAACGTGCCCTGCAAGGCATAGACCTTGTTATTGCGCACAATGTGGCCTCCTTAAACAAGAACCTGGCTTTGACAGCGGCTCTATACAACATTTCCCAAAAGCCTGGTTCCCCGCAACTCATTCTCTGGCATCATGATCTGGCTTGGACCACACCGCGATATCAGCCTGAACTCTATGATGGGTATCCATGGGACCTATTGCGCACCGCCTGGCCAAATGTGACTCAGGTTGTGGTTTCTGATGAACGCAAAAAAGAGTTTTGCGCTCTCACCAGACTGCCCGTAGACGCGGTGCAGGTCATACCGGCCGGCATTGATTTACCTGAATTCCTTAATCTTAATCAGCAGGTTCGCAGTTTGTCCAGACAATTGAATTTATTACAGGCAGCACCTCTCTTGCTTACACCGGTACGCATCACAAAAAGGAAAAATCTGGAACTGGCCATCGAAACCACAGCGCACTTGCGGGAACATTTGCCGGCAGCTTCTCTTGTCATCACCGGCCCGTTGGGGGCGCATAATTCGGCAAACCAGGATTATTTAATAAAACTGGTTTCATTGCGAAAAATGCTTGGGGTTGAAGGCAGCGTTCATCTGATGGCTGAACATGTGCCTGATGGACTGGAGATGGAGAGTGTCGCCGGCTTTTACCGCCTGGCGGATGCCTTGTTCTTGCCCAGCCAGGAAGAAGGATTCGGCATTCCCATTTTGGAAGCTGGAATCACACGCCTTCCGATCTTTTGCAGCGACCTACCCCAGCTAAAAGCATTAGCCGGTTCGTGGGCAAGTTATTTCAATCCAGATGATAAACCAGGCAAGATCGCGCGCCTGATTGCCCAAAACCTGACCGAAAACTCGTCTTATAACCTGCGCATGCATATCCGCAGCGCTTTCACCTGGGAAGCCATTTATCAGACCCGCATGGCGCCTCTGTTTATAAAGGTACTTCAACATGTCAATAACGGATAAACGATTATTCCGTCCTTTCCGAAAAATTGTAGCGCCTATCTTGAATGGCGAGCCGACGCCTGTTGCCTTTGCGCTCGCGCAATCCCTGGGGATCGATACTCAATTAATCGGATTGCTGGGCGTTTCACCAGGAGCATCCGCCAGCGAGAAGACAGAGCCGGCCCGTAAACTGAGAGCCGGGTTATTGGAAATCAACACACAGCAGGGATTCACCCTTCCTGCGCAACTGGTAGTTTCTAAACAACCCTGGAAAGACCTGTGGAAATTGCTGTCTCGGGAAAAAGGTGTTTTAGTCTTGCTTGAATATCCCACGGTATGCACCGGGTACTGGGGGGTAACGGATGAATTATTGGAAAAAGCAGCGTGTGACCTGGCGATCGTGCGCGGACCGTGGCCGCAGAAGAATCCAGCCATCCTTGTTCCGGTGCGCGGCGGGCCATCGGCAGAACTGGCTTTGCGCGTTGGAATGGCCTTACCGAAAACTGATCTGGAAGCCATTCATCTGACAACCACAAGCAGCCACCATGTAGAAGATGAACCTTTTAAAGGGCTGGCGAAGATATTGCCTACGCTGCCAGGAATCAAGTACACCCGTGAGCAATCCGAAAATCCAGTTGATACCATCCTTGGCATGGCCGCCAAAAAAGATGTTTTAATTCTGGGCGCCCCAACCAAAGGAATTTTGACAAGTCCCCCGACAAAAAATTTATTAATCAATGCACCCTGCGCTGTTATCATGGTACGGCGCAAAGGCCCCTTGCCAGAAAGGTGGAGCGGCGCTGAAGGGGAAATGGCCGGCGCACAAGCCATAAGCTTGCTGGTAGACCGCTGGTTTGCGGAGAACACTTTCCACGCCGCCGAGTTTGAAGATTTACAGCGTCTGGTTGATTTGAAAAAACAGCAGGGTCTTACTATCAGCCTGGTGTTGCCGGCTCTTAACGAAGAAGAAACTGTTGGAAATGTAATCGAGACGGTTAAAAGTAGCTTAATGGACAAACATCAATTGTTAGATGAGATCGTTTTAATTGATTCCACATCCAGCGACCAGACGCGGGAGATCGCTCGCAGTATGGGGATTCCAGTGTATATCCATCAAGAATTGCTGCGGGAATACGGTGCGCGCCGCGGCAAGGGTGAAGCTCTATGGAAAAGCCTGCTAGTAACCAAAGGTGATATTGTGGTGTGGATTGACACAGATATTGTCAATATCCATCCGCGGTTTGTTTATGGCGTGTTAGGCCCGTTGCTCATCAACCCGCGGTTGCAATTGGTGAAAGGTTTCTACCAGCGGCCGCTGAAAACCGAAGACCGGCTGCAGGCAGCCGCTGGAGGTAGGGTAACCGAATTGACTGCCCGGCCGCTGATCAACCTGTTTTATCCGGAACTTTCCGGCATCATCCAGCCCCTGGCCGGAGAATATGGCGGCCGGCGCAAAGCGCTGGAGCAAATCTCGTTCTTCTCTGGCTATGGGGTAGAAATCGGCATGTTGATCGAAATGTTTGAACGCTTTGGGCTGGAGGGAATCGGTCAGGTTGATCTACTGGAACGGATTCACCACAACCAATCACTGGAAGCATTGAGCAAAATGTCGTTCGTCATAATTCAGGCGGTATTGCGCCGCCTGGAACATCGGTACGGCCGTTCCCTGCTGGAAGATGTCAATAAGTCAATGAAACTGATTCATTATGCGAACGATAACTACTATCTTGAAGTTGAAGAGCTGTCAGAACGGGAACGCCCCCCAATGGTAGAATTGCCGGAATACCGCACCGCCCATGGAATTCATCATAACGGGTAAGCAGCGGCAATCTTATCGTTTTGGGATTTGGAATGGCAGAAATTTGGCTGGTTCGGCATGGGCAAACAGATTGGAATCTGGAAGGTAGATTTCAGGGACAACTGGATGTTCCTTTAAATGATACAGGGATGGATCAGGCGCGGGTACTGGCAAACAAATTGGCTGACATGAAGTTCTGCGCCTTGTATTCATCAGATTTGATGCGGGCCCGCCAAACGGCTGAGATCATCTCCAGCCGGGTGAATTTGCCGATTAAGTTCGACCTGCGACTACGCGAGATTTCGCAGGGACAGGTTGAAGGATTACTGATGTCAGAAGTTTTGCTGAAGTTCACGGATGCCCTGACCGATCGTAGCAGCAATCCGGTGCATTCACGCATGCCAGGCGGAGAATCTGTTGCCGAAGTTGCCGAGCGCGTAAAAACTGCCATTGAGGAAATTGCCTGCGCCCATCCGCTCGAACCGGTGCTGGTGGCAGCCCACGGGTTGGCAATTGCCACCATGCTTTGCCGAGTGCGCGGTTACCCAATGGAATCGGTCTATTCTCACATCCCAGAAAATGCGACAGCCGAAGTGATCATTTGGAAGCCAGAAAGCTGCCTCAACCCGGCTGGCGCGCTGACAGAAATTTCTGCCCAGTAGCCAGACACATTCGTAAATTAAAAAGCATATAATCAATGTAGGTCTGTTGATCTTCTGCAAGTTTCAAAGAAAGATTGAAAATGACGCAAAATCCCTGGAATCGGTCTTTACGAATCGGATTTATCTCCACTCGTTTTGAGGGGACAGACGGCGTATCGTTGGAGACAGAAAAATGGGCTGCTGTTTTGGAACGGTGCGGCCATAAATGCTTTTATTTTGCCGGTGAATGTGACCGGCCTTATGAAGTTAGCCGGATAATTCCGGAGGCTTCGTTCCAACATCACGAAATCGCCGCCATCAATCGGACAGTTTATTCGCAGCAAATTCGTCCACCAGATGTTGCGCGCCGCATCCAAAGCATAAAAAATCACCTTAAAGACGAGTTGTACCGGTTTATCAGCGAATTTAACCTGAATTTATTGATAGCCGAGAATGTTCTGGCAATCCCGATTCATCTTCCGCTGGGAATGGCCATTACCGAAGTGGTAGCTGAAACTGGTTTCCCAGTAATCGGGCATCATCATGATTTGTTCTGGGAACGCAAACGATTTCTCACCAATTGCGTGTGGGATATTCTAAATTCCTGTTTCCCGCCGCATTTGCCAACCATCCGGCACGTTGTCATCAATTCGTCTGCTTCCAATCAACTAGCGCTGCGCACGGGTATCTCCAGCACATTAATCCCCAATGTGATGGATTTCGAGACCCCGCCGGCAGCTCCGGATGATTATGCCAGGCAGGTTCGCCACGATCTTGGGATGGATGCGGATCAATTTCTGATTTTGCAGCCCACCCGTATTGTGCAGCGCAAAGGAATTGAGCATGCCATTGAGCTGGTCAGTCGGTTGTATATGGATGCCCGGCTGGTAATATCACATGCTTCGGGTGATGAAGGCTACGAGTACGAACGTTTCATCCGCGAATATGCGCAGCGGATGGGAGTACCTACTCTATTTGTTTCGGATATTATCAAAGAAAAGCGCGGCAAAACCGAAGATAACCGCAACATCTATACCCTGCAGGATGTTTACCCGCAGGCGGCGCTGGTTACCTATCCATCCGATTTTGAGGGTTTTGGGAATGCGTTTCTGGAGGCCATTTATTATCACCGGCCAATTTTGGTGAATAATTATTCCATTTTCAATTTTGATATTAAGCCCAAGGGATTTCACGTAATCGAGTTTGACGGATATATCACTCAGGATTCTGTGAATCGGGCGCGCAAGGTGTTAGAGAATCCAACCATGGCCGAAGAAACGGCCAATTACAATTACGAACTGGCCAGCCATCATTTTTCATATGCAGTGCTGGAACGCCGGTTAAACACGATCCTCTCAGAGATATTTGGGGAGTAAGTTGGTAACATCTCAATAAAACGGAGGAAGCAAAAAGAGGCAAAAGCCTTTTAATTTTTCGCATAGCCTGTTAAAATTTCTTTATGATATTAGACAACCTT
>JBAWYZ010000155.1:0-6006 GCA_037143255.1 Leptolinea sp.
TTTTTACCCCATCCACCAAGGCCGAAATCGGGCTGCATGATGAAAACATCAATTTTGATCAGGCCGTAAATTTAGTCGGCAAGTCCCTGGCCGAGCGGGTTAAGGCATTGAGCCTGGCCATTTACCAGAAAGGTGTTGAACTTGCCGACAGCAAAGGCATTATCATCGCCGATACCAAGTTTGAATTTGGTCTATTGGGAGATGAACTGATCCTGATTGACGAGGTTCTTACTCCGGATTCATCCCGGTTCTGGCCCAAGGTATCTTATAAGCCAGGTGGATCTCAGGAAAGCTTTGATAAACAGTTTGTCCGGGATTATCTCCTGTCTATTCAGTGGAATCAAAAACCCCCGGCGCCAAGGCTTCCGGATCATGTCATTGAAGGTACCCGAAAAAAATATCTGGAAGCCTTACAGCTTCTTGCAGGCCCCAGCTATGCCGTCAACTGAGCAGACTGTATTGTTGGAGCAGATTCACCTGGAAGATACAACCTTCCAGGTTACCACCGAAGCAGCTATCGGAATACTTGCCACCTCCATCGCTCAACTCGGTGTGATGCATCCTCCTGTCCTTCTGCCTGTAAGTTCTGGCTACGTGGTTGTCTGCGGGTTCAGAAGAATTGCAGCATGCAAATCTCTTGGCTTTTCCAGCATTACCGCCAAACTGCTTTCACTGGGTACGAATAAACTGTCCTGTGTCCAATTGGCGATCGCCGATAATTTGCTGCAGCGCCCCTTGAATCTGATTGAAACATCTCGTGCGATGGTTTTGCTGTCCGGGGTTTATCCCGAACCTGATGATCTTCGCAAGGCAGCAGGGCCGCTGGGGTTGCCGGACAATTTTTCCGCGATTCATAAGCTTCGGCAATTATCCGGCCTTGCACCAGAAATTCAGGAAGGGGTGCTGACGAATGTTCTTTCAATGGCCATGGCTCTTGAGTTGGGGCTTATGAAAAAGTCCAGTGGAATCAGGCTGTCCAAGCTGTTTGGATACTTGAAGCTTGGATTGAACAAGCAGCGGGAAATTCTGACGATGATTCAGGAAATTGCATTTCGGGAACATTTATCCGTCAATGACGTTCTAAATGCCAACGAACTTCAACAAATTATGGCTCATGAAAAATGGGACAGATCCCAGAAAACCGTTCACATCAGACAGTACTTAAAATATCGCCGATATCCATCAATTTCAGCTTTTGAAAGTGATTTTGGAGTTATGGTTCGATCTCTTGACCTTGAATCCGGTGTGGCGCTTATACCTCCCCGGGATTTTGAAGGAACCACATTCAGTTTTCAACTCAATTTTAATAGTCTTTGCGAGTTGCAGCATCGTCTTTCCAACCTCACAGAAATATCTTCCAGCCCTATTCTGATTGAAATCCTTGATGGTTGCGGGATTTCAACCCGATAGCCTTACCGTTCACTCTTACCTCCCTTTTATAAATTCAGACATAATAAATTCAGTTTGTTACGTGTTATTAGGTGGTAAGTGAACAGTTACGTTCCTGCCTGATGAATTTTCTATGAAGCCCCCTCTTCAAAAAAAGAATTTTTTGCTGTTCCAATCTTTTTTGTTGAATGCTCTGACCAGTTAATAGAGTCATTATTATGATTTGTAACAAAAAATAAAGAATGAATAAATAATTCTTGACAAAGAAAAAGCAAAGAATATATATAACACAACAAATAAATTTAATTCATTTCTATTGGTAGCCATAATATGTTGATTTCAAATTATGTACTCATGGCATCACTAAGATAGTTGTAATACTCGGGTTACAGGAAGGAGGGAACACGGTAGGTCGATGACTGGAGGAAAGACGGTAAAAATCAAATATCATGTCCTTAATTGAAAACATAGGACGGCCTCCTGCTTTGGGCCTTAGAGGGTGACGCTGAAATCTCTGGGATTTTTTTTATAATGAACAGGAAACTTAACCTTTGGTGATAAGGAGATAAGACATGTCGGATACTTACGAAAAGGAACCTACTCAGGCTTGGATCACGACCTTTGCAGGCACGGCCATCAATCTTTGTCTAGGAATTTTGTATGCCTGGAGTATGTGGGGAGCCGCTCTTGTCAGCGAAGTTACCCTGGCCCCCGGAGATGTTGTAACCAAAACGGCGGTGATCTTGGCCGCCAAGGCGACAGACGCGGATAAAACACTACCCGGAAACTTGTTGGTAAAGGCAAAGGATGCCGTTCCCCGACCCGACGCATTGAAAATCAAATTCGGAACAAACGTAAAGGAAGGATATGTTCTGCTGGGTGAGGTTAAAGGTGATCTCAGAGCCGGCGACATTATCACCAAAGCCGGCGAGCTGATGACAGATCCCAAAAATGTTGGATGGATATATTTGAACAATGCAGAGACCGCCACACCCTTTTCGCTCTGTGTGATCATGTTTGCCCTTCTGATGATTCCCGGAGGAAAAATCCAGGATAAAATCAGCCCCAAATTTGGAGCCACTTTGGGAGGGCTGTTTCTGGCCGTCGGGTGTATCATCGCCGGAATGATGAAAAGCTATACAGGTCTGATTATCGGCTTCGGGATTTTTGGCGGCATCGGCATGGGAATTGGATATGCTGCGCCAACCCCGGCAGCCCTTAAATGGTTCGGGCCCCATCGCCGCGGCCTTATTGCTGGCCTGGTGGTCGGTGGATATGGCGGAGCGGCGCTATATATCGGCCCCTTGGCAAAATATCTGATCGGCGATTTTGGCATTACACAGAGCTTTGTCATTCTGGGAATTGCTTTTGCCACCGTGGTGGTTGTTGCCGGCCAGCTCATTAAGATTCCCGCTCCGGGTTATGTGCCTGCACCGCCCCGGATTGCGCAAACCGCCAAACAACTGGCTGCCTCGACCAAGCATAACTGGGAAGCCGGCGAAATGATCAAGACCTGGCAGTTTTATGCACTGGTCTTTATGTTTATCCTGACCACCCAGTCTGGCCTTTTGATCATCGCCAACTCCGCGGGGTTGCTGAGCAAAACCGGTGCCAAGATCCCCTTCTTTGCCGCCAATGCTTGGCTGCTCGTCTCTTTCGGGGGATTGGTCAATGACGCAGGCCGCGTGGGAACCGGATACTATTCGGATAAGATCGGACGGCTGAACGCTTATGTTCTGAACTGCGGACTGTCCGCCCTGTGTCTGTTTACCCTTCCCTACATCATCGGGTCCGCAAATATTTTCCTGCTTTTCCTGGCTGTCGGTGTAGCCTACTGGCAATATGGTGGCGGGCTTGCCCTGATGCCTTCTTTTGTCGGCGACTTTTATGGTCCCAAAAACCTGGGCTTTAATTATGGGCTGGTGTTCATCGGCTGGGGCTTGGGCTTTTTCATGGCCAGATTGGGCGGTACCATCAAAGACCTTACCGGAAGCCTAAACTATGCGTTTTATATTTCAGGCGTGCTGCTTATTGTCGGTGTTATTCTGGCATTCAGCACCAACAGACCGCTCTGGGCGGAACTGCAGGAGAAGGCTAAGGCGAATGCTTAGTTAAACACACCGGGTAATCCAGGTGGAGAGCCCGGGAAATCGACCTCGCAATGTGATTATTTGAACATTGCTTGCCAAGTCTCAGGTGACCCCCCCTTTTAAAGGGGGTGGGGATTTAAAGCTGTACGCTCCAAAATATTTTGCAGAACAGGACTTACGTTCCTTTGCCCCATCTGAATTTTATAGATGAATGCAATATATATTATATTTGATACAAATTTTTTAGCTATAATTTTTCTTGACAAATAGAAATATAGTTTATAAAATGTTTCAACAAATAAATAAGGTTCATTGTTATGGGGATTCACGAAAGGAAAGAGCGGGAAAAAGAACGCAGGCGACAGCAGATCATGGTTGCTGCAAAACGGGTCTTTTCTTTGAGTGGCTTCAGCAAGTCCACCATGGAAGATATCGCCAGGGAAGCAGAACTCAGTCCAGGAACCATTTATTTGTATTTTAAAAACAAAGATGAATTGTACGCGTCGCTGTCTGTCAGAATTCTTCAATATTTGAGTATCAGGCTCAAGCATGTTATCGAGAATCAGGATCTCCAGCCCGATCAGTATGTCACTGCCCTTAAACAGGCAATGCTTGATGTCTATGATTTTGATTCGTTAATCGTGATCAATCTGTTTCAGCTTCAATCCAGTGAAACATTAAAAAATCTTACGCCGGAACTTCTGGAGGAAATCGTGGATTTGTCTCGGAGTTCTCTTGCCGCCATGGCCAATATTTTTCAGATAGGTATAAAAAAGGGGGTGTTTATCGACCGGCATCCTTTTGCACTGGCGGATACCCTCTGGGCATTATTTTCAGGAATCATTCTCTGGGAAGAAAGCAAGAAAATCATTAACGCTGATAAAGATTATCTCAAGCCAACGCTGGATCTTGCGTTTGAAATCTTTTCACGGGGCATAGCGCGTTAATTTTAGTAGGGAAGAATGAAATCAAGCAGAACAACTATTAACACGATCATGGGGAGGAAATGACCAATGGCAGAAAAAGTAGAAAAAGCAGAGGCAGTTGAAACATCAGAATCGCAGATTGCGGTACATTGGCAGGAAGAAGAGAAATACTATCCATCCACCAAGTTCGTCGCTCAAGCCAACATGACGGATGAAGGCATCTATGATCGGTTCAGTCTGGACAATTTTCCGAACTGCTACAAGGAGTATGCAGATCTTCTTGACTGGTACGAATACTGGCACACCATTCTGGACACCAGTGATGCGCCTTGCTGGAAATGGTTTGTTGGCGGAAAAATCAATGCCAGCTATAACTGTATCGACCGGCATCTTCCCAAAAACAAAAACAAGACAGCCATTCATTTCGTGCCGGAACTGGAAAACGAGAAAGTCGAACATATCACCTATCAGGAGCTGTATGTCCGGGTGAATGAATTTGCAGCCATGCTTCAGGATTTCTGCGGATTAAAGGCCGGAGACCGTGTAACGCTGCACATGCCCATGACAGCTGAGCTTCCAATTACCATGCTGGCTTGCGCCCGCCTTGGTATCATTCACTCCGAGGTATTTGGCGGATTCAGCGGCAAGGCTGCTGCAGACCGGGTTGAGGACTCGAAAAGTGATGTCTTGATCACCATCGACGGTTACTACCGCGGCGGCACCCTGATTGATCACAAGGAAAAGGCCGATATCGCTTTTGATGAAGCCAAGAAACAGGGCCAGACCTTGAAGAAAATTCTAGTCTGGCAGCGATATCCCGGCAAATATTCCAGCCCCACCCCGCTGGTCGAAGGTCGTGACTTTATCGTCAACGATCTGTTGAAAAACTATTACGGCAAACGCATTGATCCGGTGCCGATGCCCGCGGAAGCCCCACTCTTTTTGATGTACACCAGCGGCACAACTGGAAAACCCAAGGGCTGCCAGCACAGCACCGGCGGCTATCTGGCCTATGTCACAGGAACCTCCAAATACGTTCAGGACATCCATCCGGAAGATGTTTACTGGTGCATGGCCGACATCGGCTGGATTACAGGACATTCCTACATTGTTTATGGTCCGCTGGCGCTTTGCGCCTCATCTGTTATCTATGAAGGAATTCCTACTTATCCAGATGCTGGCAGGGTTTGGAGAATCGCCCAGAACCTGGATGTCAACATTTTTCACACCGCCCCCACGACCATTCGCGCCTTAAGAAAAGTCGGGCCGGATGAACCCGCAAAGTATAACTATCATTTCAAACACATGACGACCGTCGGCGAGCCCATCGAACCGGTTGTATGGAAATGGTACCATTCAGATGTCGGAAAAGGCGAGGCCATCATCGTTGATACTTGGTGGCAGACAGAAACCGGCGGCTTTCTCTGCAGCACCCTGCCGGCGCTAAGGCCCATGAAACCTGGAAGTGCTGGACCTGGCATGCCCGGCATTCACCCCATCATTTACGATGAGGATGGGAATGAACTACCGTCCGGATGCGGCCAAGCTGGCAACATCTGCATTCAGAATCCTTGGCCGGGCGGATTCCAGACCATCTGGGG
>JBAWYZ010000156.1:0-5941 GCA_037143255.1 Leptolinea sp.
TGCCATTCAAACCGGAAACCTTCGATGGGCTAGTTTCGCTGCATACTTTGCATCACTTGCCTTTGCCGGAACAGAAGAAGGCTTACGCTGAATTCCTCCGCGTTCTGCAAGCTAATCGGACTGCTGTCGTTGTCAACGGGTGGACAGATTCACTGTTGATGCGGTTGGCAAAACCAAAAGTCCGTTTTATGGAATGGCTGGGGATAATCATTTCCGGCCAACATGATGAAGATAAAGATACTGTGTTGAAATCAGCCTGTTACGGAGTTGAACCTCCACGCAAAGAGCCAACCGGCACTTTTATTGAGAAATTCAGCCCGGAATGGTTACAATTAGAAATTTCGCCCTTTGCGAAATTTGAAATATTGTGTTGGCGGAGTGTGAATGTTCGTTATTTGCGGGCAGTGATTCATACACAGGTTGCCGGGAAAATAGTTTTGAAAATGCTATTTCAATTGGAAGAATGGTTTCCACGATTTTTTGGCGAAAAAGGGCAATATCCCTTGATTGTTTTACATAAGTAGGCGCTATTGTTGGAGCATGGAGAGATAAATGGATTGGTCTAAGCAAGTTGTACTGGTAACCGGTGGAACCGGATCATTTGGCAAAAAGATGATTAAAATCTTGCTGGAAGAATATCATCCAGCCAAGATTATTGTGTACAGCCGGGATGAGTTAAAACAACACGAAATGCGGATTGCGGGATATGAACACCCAAGCCTGCGCTATTTCATTGGGGATGTGCGTGACCAGCAGCGCTTGTGTCGGGCATTTAATGGCGTCAGCCTGGTTGTGCATGCGGCTGCCCTCAAACAGGTTCCGGCCTGCGAATATAATCCCATGGAAGCTATCAAAACGAATATCCTAGGCTCAAGCAATGTGGTGGATGCTGCATTGGATGCAGGCGTGGAAAAAGTTATTGCTTTGAGTACCGATAAGGCGGTTAATCCGGTCAATCTGTACGGGGCGACAAAACTGGCCGCTGAAAAACTGTTTGTTCAATCAAATTCTTATGCTGGGGGCACGGCCACCCGATTTTCTTGCGTGCGGTATGGCAATGTAGTTGGCAGCCGAGGAAGTGTAGTGCCGATCTTTATCAAACAGCGCGAAAATGGGGTGTTGACAATTACTGACGACCGCATGACTCGTTTCTGGATTTCTCTGGAGCAGGGAGTGCGTTTTACCCAGCGTTGTTCTGAACAGATGTTTGGCGGTGAAGTCTTTGTGCCGAAAATTCCCAGTACAACTATGACCGATCTGGCCCGCGCTGTGGCTCCGGATGCGCGAATCGACATAATTGGTATCCGCCCAGGCGAGAAATTGCACGAGGTTTTAATCTCGGAAGATGAAAATCGTACTACTGTTGAATTGGATGATATGTTTGTCGTTCAACCGGCAGCAGCTCTGTGGTTTGGTCGGGATTGGGAAAAACGGGGAAAACCGTTGGCTGCTGATTTTCGGTATGCCAGTAACACGAACGATGAATGGCTTACGGTCGAACAGATCCGCGAGCTGGTGGCGCCTTTTGAGCGAGATGGAGATTCAGGCAACGTAGAATGAAACGTCTGCTGGTTACCGGGGCGAGCGGATTACTGGGATTCAACCTGGCGTTGCGCAATTCAGCGCATTGGGATGTAACCGGCATTGTACATTCCCGCACTTTGAGAGGGACACCGTTTACAGTCATCAAAACAGACTTGACTAACCCGGATGCTATCAAAAAGTTGATGGATGCTGTCCAACCGGAGAGTATGATCCATTGCGCCGCTTTGGCTGATATTGATACTTGTGAGAAGCAGCCGGAGCAGGCTGATTTATTAAACAATCGGGTACCAGGTGATTTAGCCAAAGCCTGCAAAGAACGGGGAATTCGATTTGTTCACATTTCTACAGATGCCGTATTTGACGGCATTCACGGCAATTATTTGGAAACGGATACGCCAAATCCGCTTTCAGTTTATGCTCAGACCAAATTGCGCGGTGAGCAATCGGTTTTAGGTGCATTCCCTGATGCAGTTGTTGCCCGGGTTAATTTCTATGGCTGGAGTCTGACGGGAACACGCAGCCTGGCAGAGTTTTTCTATAATAATTTAAAAGCCGGCAAACTGGTGAAGGGTTTCACGGATGTGGAATTCTGCCCATTGTTTGTTAATCACTTATCAGACCTGCTAATGAATTTATTGGAAGGTGAATTCAACGGAATTTATCATGTTGTCAGTCCGGTATCCACAAGTAAATACGAATTCGGATGTAGCATTGCCGATATTTTTGGGATAAATGCGGGACTTATCCAACCAGTTTCGGTACAGGATGGCGGTTTGATAGCTCGCCGGTCACCAAAACTTACTCTGAACACTGATAAATTGAAAGATGCGTTGCAAATCGCAATACCAGGGTTGCGGGAAGGCATTCATGCTTTTGCTGAACAACAAACTGCAGGTTATCCGCAACAAATTCACCAGTATTTGGCCCAGCTCTAACTTTATGGAGGGATGGAAATGGAAATCCGCATAGGAAAACATTTGATCGGTGAGAACCACCCGGTCTATTTTATTGCCGATATTGCTGCTAATCATGACGGCAGTTTGGAACGGGCAAAAATGTTGATCCGGTTGGCCAAACAGGCCGGGGCAGATGCCGCTAAGTTCCAAAATTTTCAGGCTGCAAAGATAGTCTCGGACTATGGGTTCAAATCCATGGACGGGCAAGTTTCTCATCAGGCTAAATGGAAAAAAACCGTGTATGAAGTATATAAGGACGCTTCTGTTCCCTTTGACTGGTCCCCTGAACTCAAAGCAGTCTGTGATGAAGTTGGAATCGATTATTTTTCATCCCCCTACGATTTCGAGTCGATAGATTATCTGGATGCTTTTGTGCCAGCGTATAAGATTGGTTCAGGAGACATCAATTGGCTTGAAGCTCTCGAATACATGGCACACAAAGGAAAACCTGTTCTTCTAGCAACGGGCGCATCGGATATTGGGGATGTGCAGCGGGCAGTCCACACTCTGTTGGCGATCAACCCACAGCTAGTCTTAATGCAGTGCAACACCAACTATACGGCTAGTCCTGAAAATTTTGATCACCTGCACTTGCGGGTGCTGAATACGTACCACAGCATGGTTCCAAATTTGATTCTCGGTTTATCAGATCACACCCCTGGGCACGCGTCAGTTTTAGGGGCGGTTGCATTGGGTGCGCGTGTCATAGAGAAACATTTCACAGATGATAATCTACGGGAAGGCCCCGACCATGCTTTTGCCATGAATCCAAAGAGTTGGGAGGATATGGTTCAGAATACCCGGCAGTTGGAGCGGGCGCTGGGTTCCGGTGATAAGTTTATTGCTGAAAATGAAAAGCAAACCGTATATTTGCAGCGCAGGTGCATTCGGGCTGCCCGCGATCTAAAGGTTGGAGAAGTGGTAACCCGCGATATGCTGGATGTGCTGCGCCCCGTTGCATCCGGAGCCATTCTCCCGTATGAAATTGACGTAGTTATTGGTACCTGTTTATTGACTAACCTGCCAGCCGGAAAAGAGATCCACTGGACAGATCTGGGTAGTTCTGAAAATGCCTGAATTTCGAGGATAAATGCGGATACTGTATGCTTCCCGTGGACTGGGAGTTCATGATGAGCGCTTTTTGCGGGCGCTTTCTGAGACCAACCACGAAATCTTTTTTTTGCCGATTACCTCTTTCATTATCCCTGGGCTAACCTTGCCGGCTGGTGTCCGGCAGATTCATCAACCAGAGGAGAAGACAATTACGCCGTTTACCATTGGCATCCTGTTGGAAAGGTGGAAAATCGATCTAGTTCATGCAGGTCCAATGTATGATGTTGCCCGGGCGATTGCTTTTAGCGTCTTTCGACCGTTGATCAGCATGTCGTGGGGATTTGACCTGTTATGGGAGGCTGAGTGCGACCTGATGAAATGGATGGCGATCAAAGAAGCTTTGGAACATAGCGCTGTCTTTTTCTGTGATGCTCACAGCGTGGAAGCCAAAGCTATTGGCGAATATGGTTTTGACCCTCAACGAATAGTTGTTTTTCCCTGGGGGGTTGACCTTAATACTTTTTACCCGACGGGAATCAAAGCCGGCAGATCTGCCAGCCAAACTATCCGCCTGTTTTCTAATCGTACCTGGGAAGAGCAGTACGGAGTGGACGTGCTGGTGGATGGTCTGATCCGGGCCGGGAAGCTTGGGTTACGGTTTGAAGCTGTTCTGGCGGGAGAAGGCTCTTTAAAGCATGCCTTGCAGGAAAAAATCAAAAAGTCAGGTATTGTTCGACAGGTGTTGTTTGTCGGTCGAATATCACAAGTTGATTTGCCACAGTACTACAATGATGCGGATGTATATATAAGCGCTTCACATGTAGACGGCTCTTCGCTATCATTAATGGAAGCTATGGCCTGTGCAACTGTCCCGCTGGTAAGCAATATTCCAAGCAACCGAGAATGGGTTGAGGATGGCGATAACGGCTTTCTGTTTGAGGACGGGGATGCCGCCGACCTGGCATCGAAATTGATTTCAGTGGACAAAGACCGGGGCAAGCTACCGATTATGGCCAGGCAGGCGCAGATTGTTGCAGAACAACGTGCTGATTGGCAGAAGAATATTCAAATTATGCTGGGTGGCTATGACCTGGCTATGAAACTGCATCGCGAGCAGGGATTGTGAAGACGAATAAAATCCTGACCCGCTTCGACTGGCTACTCTTGACAGCGCTCGTTTTGGGGGGATTGTCGTTGGCAGCAGTCTCTGTCAGTAAACCAGTCCACCCGGCAGAAGATGCGGCCATGCTGATGCGCTATGCCCAACATGTATCGCAGGGACACGGTATTGTCTGGAACATTGGACAGGCGCCGGTTGATGGCGCAACCGATTTTCTTTTTATGATGGCTTTGGCCGGTTTGTATTCACTCGGGGCCGGGTTAGAATCAACTGTTATTTGGATGGGAGCGGTATCTCATTTATTGACCGTTCTGCTAGTTTATTTCGGCATTCGCCGCTTTTTCAATGGCGGAATTCTGGTTGCCCTGCTTTCAGCAGTTTTTCTATTATTTGGTCCCGGTCTGCGGTACGCGGAGGCCAGTTTTGGCACGCCATTTTTTGCACTATTTTGTACCCTAAGTTGGTTGGGCGCTCAATTTGTCATCGAGAAACCGAAAAAAACCTGGTGGGCGGTTATTTTTGCTTTAGCAAGTCTTCTGATGGGATTAACTCGCCCGGAAGGCGTATTGATTTCCGGTTTCATGCTGCTGGCTATACTCTTTAGGCTAGGGTGGAAACAATCCCGCAGGGTTGTAATGATATTTGCGGGGGTATTACTGTTAATGGGCGGGGGATACTTTCTATGGCGCTGGCTGTACTTTGGTTACCCGCTACCCAACCCTTATTACAAGAAAGGCGGAGGCCAGTTCTATCTCGATAGTCTGATGGAATCATGGAAAGGTGTGCTGGAACTGAGTTTTCCGTTCTGGCTGGTGTTTGCCTGGGGTGTTCTCTGCCTTTTCTGGGGAGGGTTTAATCGGTTTGCTTTGGAAGCTAATTGGTTCCGGAGTTTGAAGAAATCATTTTTGCAAGTGTTTGAACCGCAGTCCCGTAACCTGCTTATTTCAACTCTCCGGGTGTTAGGATATTTGTTACTAGCAGGTTTTGTTTTAGGGCTTTTCCGGCAGTCCTCCAATCTGCATGTTTACCTGGTATTTGGACGTTATTCCGCTCAGTATGCAGGGTTACTGGCAGCAATGTTAGTGACTGGGGCAATTGCACTGACATCTTCAAAGTGGATGCCCGAGCTTAACGCCAGGAACTTTGAAATAGATATGGTTGACCAACAACAAAATGATCCAAAAACTGTAAGGTTCATTTCTGATAATGCTTTCATCGGCATTCCAATAACTGGATTCATACTGATGTGGGTTCTACTTTCCAATGA
>JBAWYZ010000157.1:0-5906 GCA_037143255.1 Leptolinea sp.
GGTTTTGTGTATGCATTGATCGCTTTAGGATACACCATGGTGTACGGTATCGTAAAACTGATCAATTTCGCGCATGGCGATGTTTTTATGGTTGGCGCGTATGTAAGTTATTATTTAGTATATCGTTTTACCTTTCAAAACTGGCCGCAAGTCGTTTTTCCCAGCATGTCACCTATCCTGGCGGCGGTGATAGGAACAATTAGCGTCATATTCCTGTCAATGATAGTCTGTGTACTATTAGCGACAACCATTGAACGAGTAGCTTATAAGCCTTTGAGAGATGCCCCCCGCATCGCAGCGTTAATTACCGCTATCGGCGTTTCATTTTTTCTGGAATTCTTTGGCGCTCTGTATTTTGTTTTATCCCCGCGGGTTGTTGTCTTTACCCGTCCATTTGAAGTCGTTGCCTGGTATATTGATTTATCTGGCATCCATCCTATCGTTGAGGGCATTCAAACCCCCTCAACTGCAATTACCTTTTCCAATATCTTCTTAATCATTATGGTTGCCTCTATATTGGTTCAGATATTTTTGCAGTTTCTGGTTAAAAAAACCAAAATGGGGATTGCCATGCGGGCAGTCTCTTTTGATAAACCGACAGCCCGGTTAATGGGCATCAATGTGGATCAGGTGATTTCATTCACCTTCGCCATTGGCGCTGCGTTTGCCGGCCTGGGCGGTGTGTTATATGCCATCGCCTATCCTTCCATTCATACACAAATGGGTATCTTGCCTGGCCTGAAAGCTTTTGTGGCTGCAGTCCTGGGTGGAATTGGCAGTATTCCCGGCGCGTTTATTGGGGCATTAATTATGGGGCAGGCAGAAGCATTAACCATGGGCTTTATTTCTACCCCCATGCGGGATGCGGTTGCTTTTACTATTCTTATCATCGTGCTGCTTATTCGACCCACCGGTATTTTCGGCGAGCCGGATAAAGAGAAAGCCTAGGAGACAGCCAAATGGAACTCGGGTTTCTGGTAGGTTCAATTGTAAAAATTGGCGCAATTCTGGCGTATCTTTACGGTCTTTTGTGGGTACTGGGTCACAAACAATTCTGGGTAAAGATCGTCGGTGTTGCTGCCGCCTTTGCCATAATTCAACTAGGATTGACTGTTTCGGTTGGCGAAACCCCGATACTCAATGATTTTGATAGCGGCTTGATATTTCAAGCTGCCTCCATGACCATGGTTGCTTTGGGGTTAAACCTGATTTATGGTTTCAATGGCCAGTTTAGCCTGGGTCAGTGGGGCTTCTACGGAATTGGCGCCTACACGGCTGCTGATATTACATTCCGGTGGATCAATGGAGATAGCCGCGGCCTACTTGTCGTCGGGGTGGGTACCATTCTGGGTGGGTTAATGATTTTGGGCATCAACCGTTGGCTTAGTCGTTTCCGCGGTGTACCTGTCCTCTCTGCGTTTGCTTTTTACTTAGTGGGCAGCCTGTTGGTTGGCATCATCGCGGTAGCTGTTGGGAATGTGATCAATCCCACTCTAGCGCCACTGCTTGGAAACACATCCGCACCCGGTCCGCTTGCGCAAGGCGCCTGGTTACAAATTGTGTTCTTCCTGTCCGTGGTTTTTGCCGGTATATTTGCGGCTGAGGTCAGTTTCTTGCTGGGTATTCCGGTTCTTTCACTGGGGTCAGATTATTTTGGGATTGCCACTCTGGGTTTTACCATTGTCGTAAACACATTGTTGGTTAACTCAGATACCATCCTGCCGTTCCCTGAAATGAAAGGCGGCCGCGGGATGATCGGTATTCCAAAATTAACCACCTGGTTCTGGGCGTTCTTCTTTATGGTGCTGGTGATTATCATCATGCGCAATATTATCCACTCTTCAACCGGGCGTACCATTCTTTCGGTGCGCGAGGATGAAACTGCTGCTAAAGCCATGGGAATTGATATTGCCAATACCAAACTTCTTGCCTTTGTCATCGGCAGTCTCTTTGCCGGTCTCGGCGGCGGTATCTATGCCCATTACATCGGTTTTTTGAGTCCGAAAACCTTCGACTTTCTACCGGGTTTCAACCCCCTGATTATTGTGGTGTTTGGCGGTTTGGGAAGTATGACAGGCACAATTGCCGCCTCTTTTGGTTGGATATTTTTCCTGGAAGGGTTGTTGCGCGTGTTGCTCGGTCAGTTGGGTACAGAAGCGCCCACCTGGCGATTCGTTCTATATCCTATCGCTCTTTTACTACTTATGCTGATTAGACCGCAAGGTTTACTTGGGTCAGTTGAGTGGGGTTTCTTGAAAGCCCCATTTATCAAAGTTCGAGAAGCGATTTTAAAACCAGCCGATCCTAATGACGGCAAGTAACGGAGGAATGACTATGAACCCTACAAATACCTCCACCCCGGTACTTGAAGTAACCGCACTGACGAAATATTTTGGCGGCCTCCGTGCTGTCAATGATTTCAGTATGACTATCCAAAAAGGCGAACTTGTCGGGTTAATTGGCCCCAACGGCGCCGGGAAAACCACCGCCTTCAATATGATCACCGGATTATATTTCCCCTCCAACGGCGAGGTTCTGTTTGAAGGTGAATCAGTTGTAGGATTGCAGCCTTTTGAAATCACCCGAATGGGAATTGGTCGTACTTTCCAAAATATTCGGCTCTTTCCCAACCTGTCCGTTCTGGATAATGTGCGCATCGCCTATCACCCACATGCTGGATACGGACTTGCGGATGGAATTTTGCGTAATCAAAAATTCTCGATAAAAGAGAAGGAACTGACTGAAAAAACTCAAGACTTTCTTTCCATTTTTAACTTGAACCGATTTGAAAGTGAGATATCCAAGAACCTGCCTTATGGGCAGCAGCGCAGACTGGAAATTGCCCGCGCATTGGCGTGCAATCCCCATTTGCTTCTATTGGATGAACCGGCAGCCGGGATGAATCCAAAAGAAATCACCGAATTAATGGAATTAATCCACTTTATTCGTGATAAATTTAGCCTCACCATCCTGCTTATTGAGCATCAGATGCGACTGGTGATGGATATTTGCGAGCGCATCACCGTTTTAGATTTTGGTGAAGTGATTGCACGCGGAACTCCTGGCGAAATCCAAAATAACCCGCAGGTCATTGAAGCGTACCTGGGTAAAGGAGCTGCAAATGCTGCTTGAAGTCAAAGGCCTGAATACGTATTACGGGGCGATCCATGCGTTGCAGGGTGTTTCTTTTCATATTGAAGAAGGCGAAATAGTTTCTCTTATTGGAGCGAATGGCGCAGGAAAATCGACAACTTTACGAACCGTCTCCGGCATCCTTCGCCCACGCACCGGCCACATATTTTTCAAAGGCGAGGAAATTACAACCACACCTGCCGAACAAATTGTTAGCAGAGGTATTAGCCATGTTCCCGAGGGACGGAAAATATTTGCCCCTTTAACAGTTCGTGAAAACCTCGAAATGGGCGCTTATACCCGCAGTGATCCGGTTGAAATTAAAAAGTCAATGGATCGGGCGTTTGAAAGTTTTCCGCGTTTAAAAGAGCGCCTCAATCAACTGGGCGGTACGCTTTCTGGCGGCGAACAACAGATGTTGGCCACAGCGCGCGGAATGATGAGCAAACCTTCGCTCTTGTTGTTGGATGAACCTTCCATGGGTCTCAGCCCGATTTTAGTGGAAGAGATATTCAAAATCATCAAGGAAATCAATTCACAGGGAACCAGCATCCTTCTGGTAGAACAAAACGCATTGATGGCGCTGTCAATTTCCAACCGAGCCTATGTACTTGAAACCGGCCGGATCGTGTTGGAAGGCAATGCCGTAGATGTCAAAAATAATCCGCAAGTAAAAGCGGCCTATCTGGGCATCTAATGGGTTGATAAATATAAAAGAGACGAGGTGAGTGCATCTCGTCTCTTTTATATTTGGAGAATGGCGTAAATCTTGCATGGTTTAAGTTGACAGCGTAAAGAGAAAAGCGTACACTAAGTTCAAACGATGATATAAGGATGATTATTATGAGCGCAACATACCAGCTTGTTATTCGATCGGGTGCCGGAGCAGGAAAGTTGTTTCCACTGGAGAAAACCGAGATTCATGTTGGTCGGGACGTAACCAACGATCTGGTCATTAGTGAGGAAAAGATATCTCGCCGGCATGCCCGTTTATATACTGAGGGCGACCAATATGTAGTGGAAGACCTCGGTTCAACTAATGGAACATTTATCAACGGAGCCCGTCTTTCGGGGCCGCATCTTTTGCGCGTTGGTGAGCAGATCACATTCGGTGAGATCAGTATCGTTTCGTTTGAGCGAGTAGATCAAGACCCGAATGCAACGGTGATGTCCGCTGGTTCATCCGCCCCATCAACTATTCAGGCGCCAAAACCAGAAGTCAGCGCACCTAAACCGCCTGCAAAATCAAGGCAATCTGCGCAGTATATATCGCCTGATGTTCCGATTGCCCGTGAGGAGTTTGATTCCTCTATTCCTCCAATGTCTGCCAAGAAAAAATCAAATGCTCCACTGATTATCATTGTGATTATTCTTGCCTTATTTATTTGTCTTTGCGGCGTGGCTTTTTGGATGGTCGATTCTAACAACATGTACTGCTCCATCGCCCCGTCTATGTTCCCTGGTTGCCCGAATTAGTTTCTTGGTAGATCAGGTTCTCTGTAAAAATAATCGCCAGCCGGAAATGGGTTGTGTTATTTCCGACTGGTTTTGTTTTTATGGAAATGAACTTGTCTATCTGAAATTATTTTATTAATGAACGGTACTCAATCAACCTCACCGAAATGGAGTAATACCACCAAGCTTATGGTGGGGTTGACGATTATTGCCATATTCGCGTTTCTGTTTTTACGGTTTCAAACGCTGCTAGCTCCCCTTCTGCTCACGTTTATTCTGGCATATTTGATGTATCCCCCCTCTAATTGGATAGCGAAATCCCTTCACCTCAATTGGAGATTTTCGGTAACGCTAGTATTTCTGATGCTTTTTCTTGTCATAGGCGGGTTGTTTACATGGGGCGGTCTGGCTTTATTAGACCAGGGGCAAAGCCTGCTAAAATTTCTTGAAAACATTGTTGGAAATTTACCGAATACGCTCAACTCCCTGGCAAATACGCCCATCACCATTGGTCCTTTCAATTTTGATGTATATCACCTGAATTTGAATCCAATCGGCAGCCAGATTACATCAGCCATCCAGCCGCTTTTTGGCCAGATCGGGAATCTGCTTGGGACAATCGCAACTGGGGCAGTTACGTTTGTTGGGTGGCTGCTTTTCATTATGATTATGGCCTATTTTATTCTGGCTGAAACCGCTGGAAAACCGGAGCGAATTTTTTACTTGAATATTCCGGGGTATTCGGAAGATTTTCGGCGAATGGGTGTTGTTCTGGGACGAGTTTGGAATGCTTTCTTGCGTGGGCAGATTCTCATTATTGCCTTTGTGATCCTGGTTTATTCCATCTTGTTTGGTTCGCTGGGGGTCAGCTATTTCTTTGGTCTGGCTATTATCGCCGGTCTGGCCCGGTTTTTACCATATATCGGGCCATTTATCGCCTGGAGTACGTATGCTCTAGTTTCTTATTTTCAGGGGACCACAGTATTTGGCTTAAGCTCACTGGGTTACGCAACGTTTATAGTAGTCACTGCCTGGGTGACAGATTTAATCATTGATAATTTTGTTTCAACCCGAGTGATGGCCAATGTTCTCAAAGTGCATCCTGCTGCCATATTAATTGCTGCACTTGTTGGGGCTACCTTGATTGGCATTACAGGCATGATCCTGGCTGCTCCGGTATTAGCCACGGTTGAGCTGGTGTTCAGCTATGTATCACATAAGTTATTCGATCTGGATCCCTGGGAGGGGATTGATACTGCCCCAACTACGAAGCAATCCTTTGGTATCCAAAGTACAATGCAGGCGTTTTTTGGAAACGC
>JBAWYZ010000158.1:0-5875 GCA_037143255.1 Leptolinea sp.
GCATTAAGTGTTACAACCTTTAACGGAGTTAGCAACCAAACCGCCACCTCGGCTTCATTAACGAACCTGGCAGGAGCAAGTATCAGCAAGGGGTTTGCCCCGAATCCAATTCCTGCCGGTTTGGCAAGTTATTCATTATTAACCATCACGATCCGCAATACAAGTAATATTGCGTTATCAGGAATGGGATTAGCCGATACTCTACCTGCGGGGCTAATTGTGGCAGGCGGTTCTGCTCCTTCAGCTGTGAATAATTGCGGTGGTACTCTTGTGGCTGATCAAGGAAATAATTTAATTCGATTGACAGGCGCTAGTTTGATAGGTGCAGTTCCCCCCGCGATTGTCAAATGTACCTTGATCATCCCTGTCACAGGTGCGACCCCCGGCGAATACACAAATTCTATTCCAAAAGATACTCTCGAAACCATTGAAGGCGCAACCAATGCTGACCCTGTTACTGCAATGCTGACCTTAACCCCGTTTAGTCTTGGTAACCGTGTTTGGTTTGACACTAACAACAATGACATCGTAGATGTCGGTGAAATGGGTATCCCTGGTGTGCGGGTTAGTCTGTTTAGAGATAACGGTGCAACTCTCGGTGCCTTTGATGCAAGCGATACTTTTGTTGCCTTCAAAATTACTGATGGCACCGGATACTACCGTTTTGATGGTTTGGGCGCGGATAATTACATTGTCACCATCCCTGCGGATAACTTCCGCAATGTAGGCACGGGAGATAATGTGGCCTCGGATCCTTTGGCTGGATATCTGAGTAGCGGATCAGCCATCTCTATAAACGGTACTGTTACTGATAGTTTTGGTCCCGACCCAGACAGCGCACCTACTGATAACGATGATAATGGCACCACTAATTTCGTCAGCAATATTTTGAATTTTGTCTCGGCACAGGCAGTGACACTCGGTCCGGGAACAAATGAACCTATTTCTGAATCGGATCCTATACTTAATCCTGGCTCAGGCGAAGCGTTGGATAATCAAAGCGACAGAACAGTCGACTTTGGTTTCTATCGCATGCAATTAGGCGACCTGATTTATCAGGATATTAACGAGAACGGAACATATGACACCGGAGATACTCCGTTGCTCGGTGCGACGGTGAAGCTATATGCAGGCAATGGCATAACCGAGATTAATGTAGGCCCGGATGGGATTTTGGGAACAGCAGATGATGCCGCAGGTGGAGTAGTAACCTTGGCAAATGGTTTATATCAGTTTAGTGGATTGCCAGCCGGTAGTTATATCGTGAAGGTTGCTCCCACCGGTTATAGAAGTACGCTGGATTCGGCTGACACTCCAACCCCGAACTCAAATGTGAATAATATAGATAATGGACTTGGAACAACAAGTGGAATTACTTCCAGTAATATTGTCACTTTGACTCCAGGGAGTCTCGGTGTTAGTTCCAATAACACGGTCATCAATGCTACTGGCACAACCAAAGACCCAACAGTAGACTTTGGTTATGTAACATCTTTTGGAAAAACCATCGTCTCTACTGACACTGCCCATACCACTGGCGCCAACGTTACGATCGGTGAGATCATCACCTATGAAGTTTCCATGGTCATCCCTGCTGGAGGATTGAACAATGTACAACTTGTGGATACTCCCCAGGTGGGGCTTGCTTTTGTGGATTGTGTAGATATTGACTTGCCGACTGGAGTGACAAGCACCAACTTCATAAAAGGTAATTGTAATACAAAAGATGGCAGCATCAGTGGAACAAGCTATCCGCTAATAACTGGTAATGGGGGTATTGCTACTTTTAATTTTGGAAACATAGAAAATATTTCTGGCTCTTCCCAGACCGTGAAAGTTAAATATTCTTTGATTGTTTTGGATATTCTTGCAAACCAGGATCGTGGAAATCTCACCAACAATGCAACCTGGAACTGGACTGGTGGAACAAGAACCACGAGTGCCCCACTTGTTCAAATAGTTGAGCCTAAATTGACCATTGATAAGAATGCCACTCCAACCTCTGTGGTAATTGGCGACATCATCACCTTTACAATTGACATCGCGCACTCTGCTCAGAGTTCTGCGGATGCATTTGATGTGGTTGTCGCCGATCAAATCCCCGCAGGCTTGGCGTTGGTGACGAGTAGCGTGGCTGTTACCGGTACAGCATCGCTCACCTCATCAACTTACGACCCGAGTACTAATATCATAAGACTGGTTTGGGATGGATTTGGTCTTAGTCAAACCGCCAGAGTTACCTTCCAAACGACTTTTGTGGGACCTTCTCCGGTGGTTAATTCAGCAAATGTGGAATGGACTACTTTGGAAATTGATCCTGCAGGGACACCGCCAATTCCGCAGCAAAGATCACCATACACTACAGATTCGACCGAGCGTTGGTATGATCCAGCTTCGCCTGCCGGGGTCAATGGGTATGGCGTTAGCGATGCAATAACAATATCCTCCCCATCTTCTGCTCAAGGAGGTGGCGAGGATGAATCCTCTTCGGATCAAAAATCAAAACTTCCGAGGACTGGTTTTACTCCGGGCATCGTTTCTCCGTTACCTGTAAAAGGTATAAATTACAGCAATTTGGGGGATATCCAGTTGGTAATCAACAGCCTGGGAGTCGAAATCCCAATTGTTGGCGTACCAGAGGTTAAGAATGGCTGGGACGTTAGCTGGCTTGGTAATGATGCCGGCTGGCTGAATGGAACCGCTTTCCCAACTCTTAATGGAAACAGTGTAATCACCGGCCATGTCTATGATGTCAATGGCAAGCCGGGGCCGTTTATCAAGCTCAATACCATGAAGTATGGAGATGTGGTCACCATTCGCGCTTATGGGCTGAAATATACTTTTGAAGTCCGCGAAGTGTTATCAATTGCTCCGGATGACATCCCGGCCGCCCTGAAGCATCAAGAAAAACCGTGGATCACCCTGTTGACCTGTCAGGGATATAACGAAAAGGATAAGAGTTATTCGTCAAGGGTTATCGTCAGAGCCGTAATGACAAAAGTAGAATAGTAGAACAAAAAGAAGACCGCTACATCCAGCGGTCTTCTTTTTGTTTGATTTTTAGAAACTACTTTGCAAGTTGAAATAGACTTATTCCGACCGACTTGCATTAAATGATGAGATGGTTTATCTTCAATAAACGTATATGATTAAAGAATACTGTTGCATGGAGGAAATAATGACGAAACGATTTGGTTTTATGGAATTATTGTCAAATAATCGGCGGATGTTGGTTTCGGGGACGCTTCTTTTTTGCCTTCTATTTGTATGGGTGACCCCGGCGCATGCTCAGGGTGTTGTGTACGGAAACGGCATCCCCGCCGGAAGCGTTGTCGATCAGGATGTGATCCTTTCCGGAACGGAGATTGCGATTGATGGCATCGTCAATGGTGATGTGCTGGCGCTTGGCCAGATAGTGACCGTAAATGGGACGATCAACGGCAGTCTGTATTCTGGGGCAGAAATACTCACAGTGGGTGGGAAGGTCAACGGGTCGGTCTATTCAGCCGGTGGAACCCTGCGCCTGCGGCCGGAAGCGAAACTGGAGCGGTCAGCGTTTTTTGCCGGCGGATTGCTCGATTTACAATCCGGCTCTATGGTGACTCGTGATTTGTACAGCCTGGCATTGGGCGCTCAGTTCAATGGGACGATCATCCGAGATACCCGCGCGATTATCGGGCCGTCGGAATTATTCAAGGCGTTTCTCAGCGTGACCGGCCTACAAATGCCGGTGATAACGTTGCCGGTGATCAGCCCGGTTCAAAACCCGACTCCGACCTCCAGCCTTATGCTTGCATCCTTGCTGCCTTTGCCCGGAATGCAGTTCAGTTGGGAACCGGCAAATCATTATGCAGCGGTTTCTCTGCCCGCAGATACCCCGCCAACCGATACAACGCCATTTGACTGGCTGAAATGGGGTAAAGCGATCCTGCAAACCATCGCGGAATTGTTGCTACTGGGGATACTGCTGGCCTGGTTCAAGCCAAACATTTTGCGGGATGCATCTAAAAGTGGCTGGCAGCACCCGTGGATTGCCTTGTTTTACGGTCTTGGCGTGCTGGTAATTTCATTTTCTGCCCTTGTATTGGCATTTATTGTATTAATGGTCCTCGGATCATTCTTTAACTGGGCATCTCTTTACGTTATTGCCTGGATTATTTGGGTAGGCGGATCGGCGGCAATCCTACTGGCGGCAGCCCTGTTTGTGGTAATTTTCGTGTTTTTGAGCAAACTGGTAGTGGCGTACTGTATTGGCAACTGGCTCGTAGAAAAAATGACCGCTGCAGCAAACATCATGCATGTGTTGCTGGTTACTATCGGGGTGATCATTTATGCTTTGCTGGCATCTATCCCATCGCTAGGCTGGATCGTCTCGCTCACCGTCACCTTGTACGGGCTGGGCGCCTGCTGGCTGTGGCTGCGCAGTCGGATTGATGGTTTGCAATCTATTTCTGCAGAAACGCTATAAGAATATTCTTGTAAATGATAAATTCCAGGGCAAAACATCGTCCCGGAATTTATTTTATTAACCAGAGTAACCAGGCAAAACAATGAAGCGCGGCGCTTATCGAGAGAACCCACAAGAATAGCGGTTTTCGGGTCTTGTGCCTGAAGAAGAACCGTCCTAAAAAACCGCCGGCAAATCCGCCTGTCAATGAAAGAATGTGGAGAGTTTTTTCCGAAATTCTTCTCCCTCCGGCGACTGCCTGGGCTTTATCCAACCCGTACATTAAGAACAAGACAATTGAAGAAACAGCGTACCAGGTAAGAAAGATATTCACCATTGTAAATCGAATCTGTTGGTCTGCATTATTTATCTGACATACAGGAAGGGGGAATTGCCTTTGTAAAACCGGGATAATCTTTGCCAATTTGGAAAGACAGGTCAGACAGGAGCGGATAAGAATCCCCGAAGTATGTATCAAAAATCAGGCGGAAAGTATTTACATTGGTGAAAGATCGGGTCAGTTTTGCAGCGCCGCCATCCGGCAGATAATAAGCCTGGAAGTTCCTGGCTCGCTTCCCGCCATCAGAATAGGAATGATCGCTCTGCAAAATGATAATGGGCGGAAGTTTTGATTTATCTAAAATTGTCTGAACGATTTGGATCAGCCGAGTATTGGTATATACGATTTGGTCTTTGTAACTTTCATAACTATCCTTTTCTTCTGTTCGAAACTCGCCGGTTGTTGTAAAGGTAAATGGTTGGTGAGTGACCAGTAGATGGGCATATATGAATTTCTTTCCCGGTAATTTTGGAATGGATTGCAGACTCTCCAATTGAAAAATATTTTCCCGATATTGTTGGTAATTTCTGCCAGCAAAAGAACTGCTTTCGGGGTTCAGGCTGCCCGGACTAACCAGCCAGACAAAGAAAACCGGAACGCGGGCAGAATCTTGCGGATTTTTATCCAGCCACTCCGCAGCGGTACGGGCAAAAGTTGTTTTTATTAACAACTGCTGAAAGTTCAGAGTTTCCAGTTTTTCGCCGGGATTAATAGCAGTCTCGGCATCCAAATAAATATCTGAGTCAGGCATATCTATGAATAGGTAAGGCGATTTGTAGGTGATGAATTGGTATCCCAAATCCTTAAATTTCTGACGCACCAGGTTGTTGGCAATAACCGGTTGGAGTAGCTTTTCATGGTCCTGGGTGGCCAGATTCTGGTAGGTAAAACCCAGCGCATTCAGATAATTCATATTAAGCGTCGCCGCCATTGAATAGGCAGTATCAATATAGTTGCTCTGACCGCATTCGGGGATGGCAAAACCAATGGATTTGAGTTCCTTGATAAACGGACTAATATCCAGATTCAGATCTTTTAACAGTAAATCCTGCCGGTCATACCCATCAAGAAGTATGTAATACACATCC
>JBAWYZ010000159.1:0-5848 GCA_037143255.1 Leptolinea sp.
CCGAAATCCAATAAAGAGAATGACGTTTCAGGATGATTGATTACCCTGGCCAATTGTGAAAACCGGGTTTCTTGCGAATCGGTTGAATTCCAATCAACTCCGCGCGGCGTGGCGCCATGCTGTTCAAGTTTGCCTGCAAAATAACTGCGGATTTGATTCATATCAATAGTATTGTCTGCCATAAAATCCTTCTATCGTTGGATTGTGCTCAATGTATTTTTTCCCATCATAAACAGAGTATCAAGAATGGATACCTGCGGGTCAAATGGGGGGTAAAGCTGGGGATACTCCGCATAATCATACTGCATATACTTGAGCGCTATCCCAGCTTCAGCAAACTTAAAGTCTTCAATATAATCTTTGGCTGACGGGCCGGAAACATATTGTGTCGCATCAACCTTCTTCAATATTGAAATAAGCCGGTCTGTCTTCGTTCCTTCAACCCCCTCAATTTGTGAAGAACGTAGGAATCGGGTATGGTCAATTCCAATAGCTCTTGCAAGAGCGATGGTTGTTTCGATGGTAAAGTCGGCCAGCATTTCTGGCTTACCGGTGTAAATCTCTTCAACCAATCCGGCGAATTGCGAAAAAAACGGCGCCTTACTGTAGGCTATCCGAATGGAATTCCAATGCTCGCTATTCCAGGGACGCTCCCACACAATTCGGATTTCATGGATCGGGATATGTTCTGTCTGTGCCCCACGATTGAACACAGGAATGGATAACCACAATGGCCCGGTGGATGTCTTTATGCGATTGCGATTGCGCCATCCGCGCTTGTCGTATTGAACATCATCATAAAAAACAAATAAATCGGCTTGCAGAATTTGATCAAAATAACCCCGCCATGGAATATAAGAAGGCTGTAAAATTACTACTTTCAAGATGATTTCCCCGGGCTGCTTGTGGTTTCTTCTGAGATGACATAGGTTGGTCGCTCCATGCTGCGGTCAAATATTCTGGACAGGTACTCGCCAAAAATCCCCAACGCAAACAATTGCGTTCCCGAAAAAAGCGCAATAATAGAAGCCAGGAAGGGAAAACCTGGAATACTTCCAGCAATAAGTGTTTGGGTCAGAACATAAATCAATACGAGAATACCAAAGATGGTAAAACCGAAGCCAATCCAACTGGTCAGGCGTAGCGGTAGGGTACTGAACCCAGTAAGAATTAACATGGCCTGCGAAACCAATTTGGTAAAATTGTAATTGGAAGAACCAAATTGTCTGGGGGATTCTTCGACTTGGACGGTTGTAAAACGGGTCGTTCCCCATGATAGCAAAACATCCAGAATCACAGTTGGGCTCTGGAAGAATTCAGAAGCCCGCCGCAGATCCGTCCGAAAAGCACGGAAAGCGCCAATATCTTTGATCGTAGGAATTCCCATCACCCTGGCCAGAATTATTTTGGTCAGGCGCGAGAAAGCATTCCGCCACCAGGAATGCGGTAGTTTGAGAGGAGTGCCGTAAACAACTTCATATCCCTGACTGAGTGGAAGAAGGAGCTTTGATATCTCAGCCGGTGGATGCTGTAAATCGTCATCCATAGTGACGGTGATATCGTATTTAGCGATACGCATACCGCAGACCAACGCATTGTGCTGGCCGTAATTACGCATCATATTAATGCCATGCACCCAGGCATGCTTCCCGCCTAGTTCCTGAATGACCAGCCAACTACTGTCTTTTGACCCATCATTGATCAGAATCACTTCAAACTCGGCTGCCAATTTGGGCAAAGCCTCGCTAAGGCCGAGAATTAGCTCCGGCAATGTTTCAGCGCTATTGTAAACAGGCACAACAACAGATATTCCAGATCGAATGGTCATGGTTAATTTCCAGTACCCACAGGTTTTCCGCAGCCAATCAGGCTTTTGATTCCCTTTATTTTACCTTTATCATCTTCCGATTGCGGCTCCAAAGCTATGCGGTCCCAAATGGTACATAAAGCCGGCCGCAGGAGTGTATTTGTGGCATAGGCATCTTCTGTCAATTTGACAGCCCATTTCCAGTTTTTGACATGCCCAAAAGCTTCAATGAAAAGCGGCCATTCAGTAGGCGTGTCCGGGATAAACCCTTTTGAAAGAGCTTCTTCTCCAAGTCTGGCAGACTCTTTCCAATCACCGATTTGGCGGGCCAAGTCTGCTTTTTGATAATAGTAACACCAGGTATGTGGTGGTTCAGGGAGATATTGTGGAGCTGGAACGACTGGTTTTTCTGGAGATGTTTCAATCAACGAAAGATTGGATAAGGGAATAACCAGCTCCATCTTTTCAGGCAGACGGGGAATGGTTGCCGCGTTGGTATAAACCAAATCCATTACTTTCAAACATTCATTCGTGCTCAAATATAGTGCTAATGAATTCGATGTATTCCCGATAAAATTCATCGCCCGGTAGGTTTGCTCCACCGGCTGATTAGGCTTTGCTGACGGAAGGCTTTTCTTAAGACGAACAGACAGGTAATTTAGCATATACGGCATCTGCTTGCCCTGAAAATCAGGGGCGTACATCCAATTGATAGACGCCGTCAAAGAATTATCACTGTAATACCGAAAAGGAAATTCATGCGTTAACAATAGCGTATTCGGCTTGAGACCTGGCACCCGCCAGGCTAACTGCCAGAAGAAATCACGAGATTGTTCCCATTCCCGCCGGAAGGTGTTGGCTGTATAAAACTGCCAACCGGCAGCCAGGCTAATTAAAATAGACAGAAGTACCATTTTCTGACGGGGTGTTCTGATGAAAACTTCCAGCAATCCGGTAAGCAGTAGAACGGATCCGAACATAAGCGCCAGCGTGAACCGATTCCATGGAAAAACCAGCGTGAGGGGAAGGTTGGCAATCCAAAATGGGATGCCCCCGGCCAGCAACGCCAGACATCCAAACCCGACAGCCTGCCATCCCCATTTATCAGGGTATTTTTCCTCTTCAGTAGAATCTTTGAGAGTAATACGGACGTGCCAGAGATAAAACATGGAAATTAGAAACGTCACAATAACCGCCAACCAGAAAAGTTGGGTAGTTCTTACATCCAACGCTAATGGATTGGGCGGATTGAAAGTCTGATTCCAGGCCAACCAACCACCGGTTAGTAAATTCGATCCCAGCGTTGTAAGCAACCCTAATATAGTTGATTGTGGTGTGGCGGAAAATGATTCCATGGCTGAGATCGAATAATTGGCTGATTCGAAAAAGAATACCCGCCAGATGGTGAACCCAATGAGTACTGCTAAATAAGGCGCCCAATGCGCCAGGGTCTTCTTGATTCGGTCTTTCCATCCAATAGTAGTTTCGCTTATTACCAACCACAACATCATCGGACGGAGAAGTTCGAGACCAAAGAAGTATTCAGTCGAAAAAAGATTGAATGCGGATAGAAAAACACCAGCAAGGACAGCGGGCCAATAGGGCAATTTTTTGAGCACGGCTGCCAGCATCAACCCCAATGATGCCAAAAAAGCTGCCAGAATAATAAAGCCTTCGCTGTAAATAACGGAGATCCATTGCTGGCTGAAACCAGGGTACACAACAAAAAGCAAGGATGCCCAGAATGCCTGCCGCGGTCTATTCGGCCATAGAAGCCGGAGAACCCACCAGAAAGCCAGAGAAGCCAGCCATCTCCAAACAAGAGCAAACAATTGCCATACTACTGGTTTTACGCCCAGCGCCGGTATTGTGATGGAATAAAGCACCGCCAGAAACGGCCGGTCACGAGAAAACACATCTGCAAAACCGGAAGCGCCGAGCGTTTTTGCAAACCAGAGGTACGGCCAGTCATCCCAATAAAAACCCAACCAGGGAATCAATATTCCATAGGCAAGAAAACAAGTAAAGAACAGCGCTATAGGTATAGTGCGTTCAGAAAAAGAAATTCGCTTCATTCAATAACCAGAAAGTTCAAGTTTTTATATTTTTTGGAAAGCAACAAGATAGTATAGTGGAAAAAATGACATTTGCCTAGAAACGTAGCTTTACCCGGGGCCTGAAAAAAGCCAGCTCACCCCAGCGCCGCCAAAGGAAAATATCATCATTTTGATAATATTTCCGATACAGGCCGCAATGACAAATTTCCATAAGGGTAATTTCAACACACCTGCTGAAAAACCCACCAGATCAAAAGCCGGATTGGGAATAATTGCCAAGAAAAGTATTACCCACAGGCCGTATTTCTTCAGCCAACCTTCTACGGTTTCGTGCCAGGGGGTCTTATTCACCAAACCGCGGCCCGATAAACCAACCATATAGCCGCTGATTTCACCAACCCCGGCGCCCAATCCAGCAGCAATGGCCACCCAGAAAGGATTGAACACAGCGCCCATGGCGGTTGTAACCATGATGCCAGGAAGGGGAATGAAAACGGTAGCACTGGAAAATAATGCTACCAGAAATATTCCGGGGTATCCAAAGGCCGCAAATTCTTGAATACGATTTCGATAAATTAATAGAAGGACGGTTAAGCCTACAACCCCTAAAAGAATTGCAGCGCTAAGCAGACGCCTTTTTGTTGTTTCAGTCATCGATGCTGTAAGTTCTTTCAAGAAGGTATTTGTTCTGTTTTTAACATCATTTCAATGCGGGCAATCACCATATCCATGGCTGCTTCGTTCAGGCCGCCTTCCGGAATGATGACATCGGCATAGCGCTTGGACGGTTCCACAAATTCCAGGTGCATGGGGCGCACTGTGGATAAATATTGAGTGACCACCGAATCCATCGTGCGCCCACGTTCGGCGATATCACGCTGCAACCTTCGAATAAAGCGGATGTCCGCATCGGTATCCACAAATAATTTGACATCAAAAACCTTTCGTAAGGCCGGTTCAGTAAAAATCAGGATGCCCTCAACCAAAATGACCCGGCTGGGTTTGACTTCTATAAACTGGGTGGTGCGGGTATGAGTGGTGAAATCATACACTGGCAACTGCACCGCTCGCCAGGCTTGCAATTCTTTTATGTGCAGTTCCATCAGTTCCGATTCAAGAGAATCGGGATGGTCAAAATTAATTTCCTGCCGGCGAAGAGGCGGGAGGTGTCGTAAATCCTTGTAATAGGCATCATGCGGAATATAAGCGATCCGTGACCGGCCAACCTTATTCAAAATAGCGCTGGCCACTGTGGTTTTTCCAGAACCGGTCCCTCCAGCAATTCCAATGACAAGCGGGGCTTCATGTGTAGTCATAGGGGAAATTATAACCCAAGGCAAAAAAGGCATAGTGTTTTCAGGAATGAATATATAATAAACTATGTAGGTCATCTAAGCTGAGAGTCAAATGGGTACAACACTGATTAAGGTCTTTTTACTTTTGAATTTGGGTTTTTTCCATGGGGATTATGGGTTTCTTATGATTAAAGGACGCTATTGCAAAAAACCCCATTTATCGTAGGCTTTATCATTGTCACTCTGGTCGGGATTTGGTTTGCGCCTGCTCCAGTAGTTTGCAGTTGGGATTTTCATAATTCATTGTGGGGCCCCGCCAACATGGTCTTGCAAGGCCTGACTCCCTATACCTTTCATCCACCATATTTACCCCCATACTGGCAAGTTCCGGCAGTTTGGATGCCGCAATCGATTGGCGCTTTTGTCTGGTTAGGATTGCTACCGTGTTCTTTTGCATCCAAAATTTGGTTCGGGATTGAAATTAGCGGGTTACTGGTCGTTGTTTGGATGCTCGCAGGGAGAATATTACCTTCACGTGGACTTTTTGCTGCTTCTTTGCTACTAATATTCTTATTTCCGCCTCTATATATTCATTTTTTATTAGGGCAGTATTCAATTTTGTTCCTTACATTGGTGCTGTTAGTGGTTTATGTTCCTGGCGTTTGGAGAATAGCGCCGCTATTATTAGC
>JBAWYZ010000160.1:0-5830 GCA_037143255.1 Leptolinea sp.
ACTTGAATTATTGGAAAAACGTTTTCATTCGGGCAAAGCGGAGTTCTTTGTCCTATATGGCCGCCGGCGGGTTGGCAAGACCGAGTTACTGGCGCATTTTTGTGAAGGGAAACGTTCGATTTTCTTTGTTTCAGACCTGGGTTCGGAAAAATCCCTCAGGACATCTCTATCCGCTGCGGTAAATACAACTTTATTTGGTCCTAACCAAATGAATGAGGTTTACTCCACCTGGGAAGACCTGCTTCATGCGCTTGCCCAGGCTGCACAAAGCGAGCGGTTGGTGGTTGTTTTAGACGAATTTCCTTACCTGTTGACAGCGCACCCACCTCTGACAACTATCCTCCAGCGTGTATGGGATCAGACCTTGAAGAATAGCCAGATCATGTTAATTCTCTGCGGATCCTACATTGGCATGATGGAAGAAACTGTTTTAGGGTATCAGGCACCGCTTTATGGTAGAAGGACAGGGCAGTATCTTCTCAAACCATTACAGTTTAAAGATGCCCGGCTATTTTGCCCATCTTATAATTTAGAAGATCAGGTACGCGCCTATGCGATATATGGCGGCACACCAGCCTATCTGCACACACTTCAACCCCAGCTGACTTTGAAAGAAAATATTCTGGATGGTATCCTCAGCCGTGGTTCGTTTTTATATGACGAAGTGCGCTTTGTGCTTCAGCAGGAGCTGCGCGAACCGCGCAATTATTTCGCGATTCTGCAGGCCATCGCGGCTGGTAAAACCCGCTTGAATGAGATCAAACAAGCCACTGGGATTGATGGAGCGACCGCTTACCTGGATACCCTGCAGCAGCTTCACCTTGTAGAACGACTGGTCCCTGTGACTGAAACACAGCCCCACAAGAGCCGCCGCGGAATCTACCGTTTGAAAGACCATTATCTGCGGTTCTGGTTTCGTTATGTCCACCCGAACCGCTCGCAGCTCGAGCGTGGCGGGGCGCAAACTACCCTTGAGAACCAGGTGATACCGGAAATCGACCATTTTTCCAGCCTGACATTTGAGGAAGTTTGCCAGCAATTTTTCTGGCAAGCAGGGTTATCTGGAAAAATTCCTTTTATTCCAACGAATATTGGCAACTGGTGGAATGCCAACGAAGAGATCGATCTCGTTGTGTTGGGAGAGAAGGATGCGATTCTTGTGGAATGTAAATGGACCAGTAAACCCGTGGGTATTGAGATCCTAGCAGAACTGGAAAGGAAAGCACAGCTGGTAAAACCAGATCTGGGGGATCGTCACATTCAATTCGCTTTATGTTCCCGATCGGGTTTCACTGATCAACTGATAGAGGGCACAAAACAGAAGTACGCTTCGCGCTTGTCTTTATTTAATTTGCCGGAGATCATAGATTAAAAATCCGAAAAATATCGTGGGTTGTTCTCTTGTTGCAGGGTTAATCACGGTTTTGCCGGGACGTGAACCGCGGGGGAGTGGTATATTTTACATCCTTAGGGACAATCCCATTGGACTATAGCTTTATAAGCTCGGCCTGTAATGCTGGCCGGCGCGAATAAGCGTTTTTTAACCCTTCCAGGTAAGCCAACCATTCGGCTTTTTTGCCGGAGGATAGATAAGCCTTTTTCATCTTTGCTAGCCAGTGCGCTGCAGTGGGGTAGTATTTGCTCTGGGTTTTGGCAATTAACCCTTCCGCCTGTTTCTGGCTGGCATTGATAACCCAATCGGGGCGAAAAGGTAAAACCGCATCCGCTACTTTTTCGATCAGAGAATAATTCCAATCTCCGCCTTTATCAGCGACACCAATCGCTTGATCCCATTCCTCTTCAAAAAGATAGACGTCGGCAAGCACTTCCGCGCGGTGCGAATCCTGAAGCGCCTGCATGAGGGTTGGTCGTAACTGGCTCCAATTCACACCAGATAACTTCTTGAGGGTGTCGTATAGTTCTAGAGAAGGCAGCCTGGTGAATGCCGCCAGATAAGCTTGAATAGCTTTCTCAGTCTGTCCCTGGGTCTCTTCAATCGGCCCGAGCCAGATACCCAGTTCATACTTACTGCCTTCCAGGCTTAACCCTTTCTCAGCAAGGCGCAGCGCCTCAGGCAAATGTCTGGCGTCTCGCAGCGCTTTGGCAACACTCAGGGCATCATTGGCTTCATTCAGGAATTTCCAGGCAACATCTAGCGCTTTTACCAACTCCCCCAGCTCTATTTGCTTGAGAATATAGCGCCGATATTCCCTGGTTTCGAGACACAAGTTGAGGTATTCTTCCATACGGTTCTGGTGATCCAGAATGTTCAACTTCGCTTCGATCAGAATGGTTTTGTCATAATTATAATCTTCCAATTCATCCAGCGCTTCATCTGACCAGCCAAGATTCAGGGCGGCCAGGATCACATCCAGGTCATCAATCCCATATTCGCTCAATTCTTGAATCACCGGAGCCAACTCATTGAACAGGTTACTGCGTTCGGTTTTGCTGAGGTCTGCGCTCAGAATGGCTTCAACGAGTGGCAGGGCCAATTCACCAAAAAAGCCACCCAATTCACCGTTTGAATCGTCAAACTCCGCGAAACTTCCGCTGACTTCGGTTAGTAAGGTGGTCAGGATTACCACCGCCCCTTGCGCATCATCAGCCTCCAGGAAATCATGCGCTGTTTCTCGAACATGATCCAGTTGATCGACCATTCCGCCCATCATCCAGTAGGCTTCTGACATGCGATACCCTTGCAGACTATGCAAAATGCTTTGAATTTGTCTTTTGTATTTCGTCTTTGATACTTTCGTTTTGCGCATAATCTTTGATTGAACAGGTTGGGTTTTGGCAGATGCATCTGGAATGGCGGATTGTAGCCAGGAATATAAATCTGGATTTTCATCCACCATTTCAGCAATCAGGCGTATCAGGGCATCTTTATCCTGTTGTCCCAACAGCTCTTTGATGTCCTTTTGCTCGATAAAAGCATCCGGTTTATGGATATAAGTGAGCATCAAAGCGATGATGTGTTTGCAGTAACCACCCCAGTCATACGGACAGGAGCAGAATGCCTCCTGAATACCGGCTTCGTCAAATTGAATTCTCAATCGATAAAATGGCGCACTGTTGCCTTCGCATTTTCCGGTGAGGATGTTGCCCTGCTGGAACGAATCAAACACTTCATCTGATTTATACAATTCGTGCCCGCGAGCAAAGCTTTCGGGGGACGATAAGGATTTAAGGGCGCTTTCTGTAATTTTCTTTGTCATATACATATTTCCCAAAGTAATTTTACACCTACTGATCGGTCAATATCCATTTGTAAGAGAAAATCAAGTTTTTGACAAGGGCAGACAATCAGGTTTGACAATCAGGAGAATAAATTATGTGCCTGGGACGAAATGCTTGTCGGAAAAAATCCAGGTTGTGGTTGGTGCTGGTAAGTGTGTTGGCGTGATCTTTTGAATCGAAGCTTTTAAACATTATTATTAACATCAACAGAATAGGTTTGCTATGGGAACAGCCGGCCCGGTTGTTCCCATAGCAATTAATTCCGGACCTCAACTCACGCTTTTGTCCAATAATCTGCCAACTGAGTTGCCTGATCTAAAACCTTATTAACTGAAACTGTATATTCTCCGGTCGAGGGATCGTCCGGGGGATATTTATATTTTCGCAATATGCGTTTAACTAATACCCGCAATTTTGCTTGCACACTCTGCTTATATTGCCAGTCAATCGAGGTGTTATTTCTAACACTTTCCGTGAGTTCAAGCGCGATTTGTTTTAAGATCTGATCTCCAAGCAGGTTTTCTGCAGTAGGATTATCCGCAAGCGCGTCATAAAAAGCCAACTCGTCCTGACGTAGATTCAACTTCTCGCCGCGCGCATCAGCCGCGCGGATATCCTTAGCCAATTGGATCAATTCCTCTAGGATCTTGGCAGAATCGATCAGCCCATTTTGGTAACGCTTGACAGCCTCCGCCAACATCTCGGAGAATTTTCGTCCCTGTACCATATTCATTTGACCGCGAGTTTTAATCTCATTGTTGAGCAGGCGTTTGAGCAATTCAAGCGCCAGGTTTCTGCGCTCCATGCCCTGGATTTCAGCTAAAAATTCATCAGAAAGGATTGAGATATCCGGTTTACGAATACCCGCCGCATCGAAAACGTCGATCACTTCGCTGGAAATAATCGCGTCATTGATAATCTGTCGAATAGCTGTTTCTATTTCTTCATTGGTGCGCGTCTTCGTGGTCTCATCAAACTTGGCAAAACGGGCTTTGATGGCCTGGAAAAAGGCCAGGTCATCCCGGATTTCAAGCGCCTTCGGATGAGGGACCGCCAACCCAAAAGCTCTTTGAAGCCGAATGACATTTTCTTTAAAGCGTTCTTTTCCATTGCGGATTATACTGCCATCATTGACTTCAGATAGATCAGCAATGTAATTTGCAGCATCAAGTATGAAATTGAGTTTTAATTTTGGCTCAAGTGAGAAATAGCGGTGATAGTCGAATCGTCCGAACATATCCACCACGATTTCGTAAAACTCGAGCATCTTGGCGACAGCTTCTTCCTGATCAAAGGCGATCTGTCCTTTGCCCTGGCTGGCAGCGTACACCAACAGCGCATTTTTCAAATCCTGGGCAATACCGATGTAATCTACAATCAGACCGCCTTCCTTGTCACCAAAGACGCGGTTCACGCGAGCGATAGCCTGCATGAGGGTGTGCCCGTTCATCGGTTTATCGATGTACATAGTGTTCAGGCAGGGTGCATCAAAACCAGTGAGGAACATATCCCGGACGATGATCAGCTTAAGCGAATCGTTGGGGTCTTTCAGACGGTTGCCAATGGCCTTGCGCCGATCCTTATTGCGGATATGCTCCTGCCAATCCAGCGGATCGCTGGCCGAGCCCGTCATTACGATCTTGATCGCACCTTTGTCATCCTCGGCGTTATACCACTGCGGACGCAGCTTGATAATTTCTTTGTGAAGCGCCACGCAAATGCGCCGGCTCATGCAAACGATCATGCCTTTGCCGTCGGCGGCTGAAATGCGCTGCTCAAAATGAATGACAATATCCGCAGCCACTTGTTTGAGCCTGTCAGTACTGCCAACCACTGCTTCTTTGCCTGTCCACCTGGCAAAACGCCTCTGCTTATCGGTCAATTCGTCATCTTCGGTGACTTCTTCGACGCGTTCATCCATTTTCTTCTGGTCAGCCGCAGAGAGTTCGATCTTGGCCAACCGGCTTTCGTAGAAGATGCGCACAGTCGCGCCGTCTTCGACAGCTTGCTGAATGTCGTAGATATCGACATAATTGCCAAACACCGCCTGGGTGTTTTTGTCCTCTTTTTCAATGGGAGTGCCGGTGAACCCGATAAACGAGGCATTCGGCAAGGCATCGCGCATGTGCCGGGCGAAGCCGTCAATAAAATCGTACTGGCTGCGGTGAGCTTCATCCGCGATGACAACCACGTTGCGACGCTCGGTCAGTGTGGGATAGACGCTACCATTTTCTTCGGGAAAGAATTTTTGGATGGTGGTAAAGACGATCCCACCGGAAGCCACCGAAAGCAATTTTTTCAGGTCTTCGCGGTTAGCAGCCTGCACCGGGGTCTGACGTAATAACTGTTGGCAGTTGGTGAACGTCTCGTAGAGCTGCTGGTCGAGGTCATTTCGGTCGGTCAACACCACCAGGGTGGGGTTGTTCATTTCCTCCGCCAGCACCAGTTTACCGGCATAGAAAACCATGGAGAGGCTCTTGCCGCTGCCCTGGGTATGCCACACCACCCCTGCCCGTTAATCGCCTTTGGGTTGGTGATCGACAGTTGGCAGCCCATAAACGGCCGGGTGTTCAGCCGCAAAGTGTCCATT
>JBAWYZ010000161.1:0-5815 GCA_037143255.1 Leptolinea sp.
GGTCAATGGAATTGCCTTTCCAGTGGGAATGATCCCGATTTTCAATTTGCAAGGCCAGTGGGGCGCCGGTGGTCAAGCCGGCCATCACACCGCCTAGAATGATGACACTATCATGTTCCATTTTCATACGCGGGCCAGCGCCGTACCCGGTCTGGCGGCGTGCCAGGTCAGAATTGACGGCTTCAACATCCAATGGGATACCGGCTGGCAGTCCATCCAAAATGGCTGTCAAAGCAGGTCCGTGGCTTTCACCGGCGGTGAGAAAACGCAATGTCATAATACAGTCCTTTCGACGGCAGCCTGCCTGAAAATTTCACGCGGAGCGGGTTTCCCGGTCCAAATTTCGAAAGCCAGGGCGGCTTGCTCGGCCAGCATCCCCAATCCATTTGCAGCCGATAAACCAGCGGAACGAGCGGATTTCATCAAAGCAGTCTCGATAGGATTGTATATTAAATCGTATAGAAATGCCTGTTTGGGAAAAGGTAAGTCCGCCGGCCAGGGGGAGGATGTTGTATCCGGGAACATGCCAACCGGGGTAGTATTGACGATCAGAGTTGTTTCGGAGAGTTCTGCATATTGTGACAATGGCCATGCACTGACTGGGTGACCAACAGAAGAAAAATCAGTTGCCAACTTCTCGGATTGTTCTAGCCGTCGGGCGGAAATGTTCACCTGCCAGCCGATTTGCTGCAGGGCATAAACGACTGCACGGGCAGAACCACCAGCGCCTAATACAACTGCTCGGTTGATTTTTTCGGAATTCGAGTCAGGCAATTGGTTATCAAGATCGCTTAGAAATCCTAACCAATCAGTATTATCTCCGGTTAGTAAACCGTTTTGTACAGAGATAGTATTTACCGCGCCAATGGCATTGGCTGCCGGCGAAAGTAGGTCAACCAGGTTTAGAATATTTTGTTTGTGAGGGATTGTCACATTCAAGCCTTGAATTGATCCGACCTTCATTTCTCCCAGTAAATCACGCAAGGAAGCTTCTCCTTCAGGCAATGGTTGGACAGGGTAGAGCCGGTATTCGCCAGGCAACCCGGCAGCTTTCAACGCAGCATTGTGCATCAGCGGCGACAGGCTGTGCACAAGCGGCCACCCAATTAATCCCAGGCGGAAGGATTCCGATCGAGAATTCATCATGCGGGCATGTGCTCAGCCACTGGTTTATTGGAAAAAGAAACCAGGTTCGCCCCAAGTTTGGTCAGCACTTCGTCAAATTCAGGAAATGATTCATTGATAATGGCAGAATTCTCTATGGTGACGGGCTGCTGAGCGGCTAATCCGGCTATTGCCAGCGACATGGCCAGGCGGTGATCGCCGTGCGGGTCAATTGTCCCCCCTTGCAACGAGCCGCGGCCATGAATGGTGAATCCATCCGGAGCTTCTTCCACCTGCGCGCCCAGTTGCAGCAATTCGGTGCACAATGCGGTGATGCGGTCTGACTCCTTCAAACGTAGTTCATTTGCATCACGAACACTGGAAGTACCTTCGGCATAGGCAGCGGCTACGGCAAATATTGGGAATTCGTCAATCATACGCACTACTTGCTCGCCACTAACATCCACGCCCTTCAATATGCTGTGCCTGATAGTCAGATCGCCTACGGGTTCACCGCTTCGAGTGGGCTTGGCGGTGATTTGAATGGAAGCACCCATTGAGAGCAGAACATCCAGCAATCCGGTGCGGGTGGCGTTCAAGCCGACATCCCGAATAGTAATTTCTGATCCCGGCGTTATCAAAGCGGCCACAATTAAAAATGCGGCTGAAGAAAAATCCCCCGGCAGGCTCATCTTCAAGGGTTGCAAGGAACAAAGCGCTGCAGGAGGAGTCATGTGGGTGAGGTATTGCGTATGACCTTCAGTGGACACCTTTTCACATCGAATGGTTAAACCCATGCTTTCCAACATCCTTTCGGAGTGGTCTCGCGAGAAACCGGGTTCCACAATGGTAACTGGTTCTCTGGCAGCCAGTCCGGCCAACAACAGACAGGTTTTTACCTGGGCGCTGGCAACAGGGAGGTTGAATACTCCGCCCCGCAATGGAAGGTTAGAGGTACCCAGGGTTAATGGGGCACAACCTGATGTACCTTCGACATCCACGCCCATCAGTTGCAGTGGTTCAATAATGCGTTCCATGGGGCGGCGACGTAGGCCGGCAGAGCCGTCCAGCACAGCCGGTTTACCTGAAGAAGCCAGTGCGCCTGCCAGAAATCGAAAGGTTGTAGCTGAATTTCCGCAGTTCAGCACTGCTGATGGGGTAAGAAACCCGCCAATTCCGTGGCCTTCCACAATCAGGGAGGCTCCCTCCTGCTTCCAGGGAATTCCGAGCAAGGTGAGGGCATCCAACAAACGGGAGGTCACGCCGGAGATCAAGAAGCCGTCTATACGGCTGGTACCTGCAGCCAGCGAAGCGAATAGTGCTGCCCTGTGGGAGAGCGATTTATCTCCGGGGAGGGAAATGGTTCCGCTGAGCGGATGTCTGGGGTGGATGGTAAGACTCATAATATTTCACCTGAGTTGGATTGGACTATCTGGTTACGGTTTTCAGCTCCCTGTAAAAGCAGGGCGTAAAGAGCATCAAAATCACCCGCTGATAATAGATTTTCTAACACGGCCAGGTGTTCACGGTATTGATGAAGAGAGTCCACGATTGCCGCTTGATTGGTTTGAAGAACATCCATTATCATAATTGGAGAGGTGACCGCCAGACGAGTGGTGCTTGCAAAACCGCTGGCAGCCAGGGGAGCATTGCTCACCGGTGTGCAGTATGCCAGGGCATTGGCTGCCAGGAAGGGTAGGTGACTGATGGCTGCAACCTGACGGTCATGTGTGATGGCATCCATCCAAATCGGATGCGACCCTATTAACCGTACCAGCTCTTCCGCAAAGTGCCGGACACGGGGAGTGCTGCGTTCAAGCGCAACAAGGACAAATGCTGCCTTAATGAAGATGGCTGGGTCTGCATTTTCCAGACCGGAGGTCTCTTTGCCGCACATAGGATGCCCACCTATAGGATCAAATCGCTCTGGCAAGGACTGCATGGCTTCGCAAATATTTCTCTTTGTAGATCCAAAATCAAGAACCATGGCCGCGTTAGGACACAAGTCAGGCAGATCGGCCAGCAGATTGAGGATGGTATTAACCGGGGCAGCCAGGATGATCACGTCGGCATCTATCAGCAAGTCTCCAGTTTGAACATCAGCCCGGTCAACAATTCCCCGCCTTATGGCAGCCTGAACTGCTTCCGGGTCAGGATCAATACCCGTCAATATACGACATTTACCATGAAGTGCCAGCGCTAACGAGCCGCCCATCAAACCCAACCCGAAGATGGCAACATGTTTATCCGATAAAAAGCCGGGAATATCATCCGTCATTTTATTTACGTCCAACATCCCGGGCGATTGCTTTGATTTGTTTGACGAGGGTGGCAAATTTTTCCGGGGTTAGCGACTGGCCGCCATCAGACATGGCCTCTTTCGGGTTGGGATGAACTTCAATAATAAGGCCATCTGCCCCAGCTGCAATTCCAGCGCGTGCAATCGGGATGACAAGGTCAGCACGCCCGGTGCTGTGGCTGGGATCTAAAATTACCGGCAGGTGAGTTAGGCTCTTCAGGACTGGAATGGCATTAATATCGGTTGTATTTCGTGTGGCGGTTTCAAAGGTGCGGATACCGCGTTCGCACAAAATCACCCGGCGGTTGCCATGTGAAAGAATATACTCGGCTGCCATTAATAATTCTTCGATGAGGGCAGCATTGCCGCGTTTGAGCAGGACAGGTTTGTCACACTCACCAACAGCGTGCAACAGCGCAAAGTTCTGCATATTACGGGCGCCGATTTGCAGGACATCTGCATAACGGGCGACCAGCGGCACCAATTCCGGCGCCATTACTTCAGTGACAACAGGCAGACCGGTAAGCTCGCGCGCTTCCGCCAGAATTTCGAGACCTTCTTCACCCAGACCCTGAAAACTATATGGGGATGAGCGCGGTTTGTAGGCTCCTCCACGTAAAGCATGGGCGCCGGCTTCTTTGACGGCATAAGCTGATTCGATCAATTGTGAGCGATTTTCGACGGCGCATGGACCGGCAATTATTACCACTTCGTCGCCACCGATCATAAATCCATCCAGCGGGAAGATAGTGTTGGCAGGGATAAATTCACGGGAAGCCACTTTATACGGCCGGGATATGGGAACCGTGTGGTCCACACCGGGCATATACATCAACTGCTCGCGTATTACCGATGGATTCGTACCGACGACAGCAATAACGGTCCGCTCTTCGCCTTGATTGAGGATCACATTGAAATTATTGGCTTCCACTCGGGTAATAACCGCATCAATCTGATCTTTTGTTGCCTCGACATTCATTACAACCATCATTTGAGACCTCCTTTGGATTCCGAAACCGGTTTGGGAATGAAGACCGGTGTACTGTTCTTTGAGTCTGCTGCCAGATCCGGGCGCAGAATAGCGGCGTTTTTGAGATAAATGTGTTTGATGTCTTTTTGAGAGAGCGGGGTATTCCAGGTGAGCAGAACGCGGATGCATAGGGGCAAGCTTCCAGTTACGGGAATTTCTTGAGCGCACATCAATGGGACTGAACCCCATCCCATTTGACGGGCAGCTTTGGCCGGGTAAACCGCCATAATGTCGGGTGTGACAGTGAACAGGGCTGAAGCCAGGTCATCCGGAACAAGGGAGGGATTGGCTTCCAGAATTGCGGCAAGCAGCTCACTTGTAGCCGCAAGAATAGATTCTTCGTCATCTTTTTCAGTAGTTGTTGCTCCACGAATTCCTCGAACAAACATCTTCTGCTCCTTGAACAAAAAAAACACGATGCCAGCGGCATCGTGTCAGGGGATTTGTTGCGGTACTTCCCGCTTAACCTAAACCAATGGCTGCCTTAAGGCGTTGGCGCCATAAAAATAAAAATAGGTAAAATAGCGGGAGGAAGTTTTACAGTTCATTTTAACTCGTAATAGTATTGTAGCCTAAAATTTTCAAACGTCAAGGGTTCGAAGAGGAATTGTTGAAGAGGAATATTATCAATTCAAGGCATTTTATATTTAATGATGCATATGCATGCCAATTGATTTATAATCATTCTTGTTCGGCTTCTTTAACCTAGATACCAAACAAAATCGATCACCGGTTTCACTTGTAATAAATTTGATTTGTAAAAAAACATCTGATTGTTTTCGATAATACCAAACTGTGAAAGGCAAGGAAAAACATTAATAACCGACGACGCCTTCTTCTTCGAGTAAGCGCCATAGTTGCTGTGGTAGTAGCCGTGAAGCTCCTTGTCCATTTTATTGGGTGGGAGATTCTTTCCATTAACCCACTGTTCTCGGGGATTGTTGCTGCAAACGTATTTCTTATGGGGTTTCTCTTGAGCGGAGTCTTGGCAGATTTCAAAGAAAGCGAGCGTCTCCCGGGTGAGCTTAGCGCTTGCCTGGAAAATCTAGCGCAGGAGGTATCCAGTATTAGAATGGCAAAACCTGAAGCTAATGTTGGCTTTTGCTTGGAGCTAATATCGCAATTGAGTCAGGACATTCTGAGTTGGTTCCATAAAAACCATAACACGGCAGAATTGATAGAGGACCTTAATGGCCTAACCGCTCAATTTGCAATGATGGAGCAATGGACTCAAGCGACATTGGTGGCTCGGTTAAAACAGGAGCAAGCTAATCTTCGGCGCGCCCTAATACGCATTCACACGATTCGGGAGACCTCCTTCATTTCTTCAGGTTATTTGCTTGCTGATCTTACTACCTTCTTTCTTTGTATTGGGCTAATAT
>JBAWYZ010000162.1:0-5808 GCA_037143255.1 Leptolinea sp.
CTATAGTACAAAGTTGAGTGGGTATTCACTCAGCAGGATTGGAGTAATAAGCAATGCCAATTTATACCTATCGGTGCGAAAGTTGCGGAGTTCAGTTTGAAAAAACACAGAAGTTCAGCGATTCTGCATTGACCCGCTGCCCAGAATGCGGAAAGAAAGAATTGCGGAAAGTCTACACCCCGGTTGGAATTGTATTTAAAGGTTCAGGATTCTATTCCACCGATCACCGGTCGCCATCCGGCCAGGGACGTTTAAGCGGTGCAAGCGGGGACGATAAAAACACGTCTTCAGAAACTAAAACCAGTGAACCCACTGCGGCTGCAAAACCGGTAGAAAAGCCCGCAGCAGTAGAAAGCAAGTAATTCTGGAATAAATATCATAAAAAACGGGAGCTATGGCTCCCGTTTTTTATAGGTAATTCACTATGAAATGGTACAATTTACACTCTTTGGAGGATTGAAATGGCAGATAGAACACAACCGCGTTCCGGCTCAACCGCCGATCAGCGAAAACGCCGGACGCAAAAGATCATTTTTAATGGACTGGCAATCATCATTATCCTTTCATGGGTCTTAACCCTGCTGGTTAAGTAGGTTTTTTACTCATACCGCTATCACTCCGACCCACCGATTCTTAGATAGGGAAGTCCATTGAAACGCTGGAAATTATGGGCCGGTCTTGTAATAAGCATCCTATTTCTTTATCTAGCGCTGCGCGGACTGAATTTTGGCCAAGTCTGGCAGTCTCTCCAAACCGCCAATTACTGGTGGTTGATTCCGGGCGTACTCGTCTACTTCATGGGGGTCTGGGTACGCGCCTGGCGCTGGCATTATCTGTTGCGGCCGTTGAAATCCATTTCCACCCGCAAAATGTTCCCGATTGTTACTATCGGGTATATGGGAAATAATATATACCCGGCTCGCGCCGGCGAGGTTTTACGGGCTGTCGTGCTTAATAAACATGAAGGCATTCCAATCTCCGCCTCATTAGCTACGGTATTTATCGAACGGGTTTTTGATGGTGTAGTCATGTTGGGGTTCGTTTTTCTTAACCTACCTGAACTGGCCCGTTTGACTGGCGATTCAGGTTTTATTGGTAACATCCGCACGCTTTCGCTTTGGGGAGCTGGCGCCTTCAGCGGCGCGCTGGTGGTTTTCCTGCTGGCTGCGGCCTTTCCACTGACTGCAGAAAAAATCCTTGAGAAAACAATCATCCGGCTTTTGCCGCTCAGGTTTCGCGAAAAATTTCTGGGGATTACCCGGCGCTTTCTTTCCGGATTAGAATCACTGCGCAGCCCACGCGAGGCGCTGATGGTCTTCCTGACCTCAGTCGTAATCTGGCTTTTTGAAACTGGGAAATACTGGTTTGTAATGCAAGCATTCCCTTTCAAAGTCAGTTTTTTTGCCCTCATGCTGATGAATGGGATTGTCAATTTGGCCACCACCCTGCCCTCTGCTCCCGGTTATGTAGGCACTTTTGATGCGCCTGGCATCGCGTTATTGACAGCCTATGGTGTGCCCGGTGAAATTGCAGCAGGATATACCCTGGTGCTGCATGTTGCATTATGGGTTCCCATTACTATTCTGGGAGCGTATTACTTTGCCCGTGAAGGGATGCGTTGGGGAGAAAAATCGGAGAAAGCAGAATGAAAATTGCCATTGTTGGATGTGGAATTGCCGGAATGTCGGCCGCTTATGACCTGATTAACGCCGGGCATCAAGTGGAAATATTTGAAGCCGCAGCGCATCCAGGCGGTCTGGCAGCCGGTTTTCGGGATCCAAACTGGGAATGGTCGCTGGAGCAGTTCTATCACCATTGGTTTTTATCGGATAGCGCTATGCTGGGGTTAATCGATGAACTTGGTTGGAAAGACCGTGTGGTCGTCCGCCGTCCGATTACTGTAATGTACCATAAGGGTAAATTCTTCCCGTTTGATTCAATTCCAGCCGCCATTATGTACCCTGGATTGGGTTGGGGGATTAACAAAATCCGGTTCGGGCTGGTTGGACTATTTTTGCGCTTATCCAATAATTGGAAACCGTTGGAGTATGTCACTGTAGATGCCTGGATGCGCAAGTGGGCTGGCAATACAGTATATGAACAAATGTGGAAGCCCATGCTGGATGGCAAGTTCGGGGAGCGGTTCGCCGGTCAGGTAAATATGGCCTGGATGTGGGCGCGCTTCCATGCCCGCACAACAAAACTAGCTACTTTTGAAGGCGGGTTTCAAAACTTTGCCAATTCCTTCGCCGCCGAGCTGCAAAAACGCGGGGGAATCATCCATTATTCGACCCGAGTGGGGAATATTCAGGCTAACCAGAAAGGAGGGGTCGCCATCAAAACTGACGACAGCAATCTGGAATTTGACCGCTGCCTGGTTACAGTATCCCCGGCATTGATGGCTCGCATGGTGCCCGACCTTCCGCAAGCATATTTGCAGGGGCTGTTGGATCTGAAAAGCCTGGGCGCGGTAGTGATGGTTATAGCCATAAAACATCCACTTTCCGACAAAGGCTATTACTGGTTCAATCTGCCTAAATCGGCGGGGTTCCCTTTTCTGGCGTTGGTGGAACACACAAATTTTTTATCCAAAGATTTGTACGGTGGAGATCACCTGCTGTATTGCGGGGATTACCTGGAAACCGACCACGAATATTTCAAACTCACCCAGGAAGAAATTTTGGAACGGTTTCTGCCGGCCTTGCAGCGCATTAATCCAGAATTCAAAACAGATTGGGTCCGTAAATCCTGGCTATTTCGCACCAACTACGCCCAGCCTGTTCCACTGGTGGATCATTCCAAAAACATCCCCGCCATTCAAACGCCCATCAATGGACTATATTTTGCCAGCATGAGTCAGGTGTACCCATGGGACCGCGGGACAAATTTTGCCGTCCAGATTGGGCGTAAGGCTGCCAGCTTGATTCTGACGGACTCTCCGAAATGATTTCCAGAGTGGCCGGCGAATCCATTTATTTCTAGTAATAATTATTTCCCCCTATCTCCCCATAGCTGGGGAAAATATTCAATATTCCAACACTACCTCCCGTATATACGGCTTTCTTTTGAATAGATTTCCAAGATGTAGGGAGAACGCAAATTCGAAAATAGAATCTTAAGAATATACATTCGTCCACTTTCATTAAGGTTAGTTACCTTAAATTATCAAATTCTTTTAGGCAATAGTAGGTGAATCGCCTTGTATGCAGGCAGGTATTTTGATAGAATTTGGTAGTGAAATAGAGGGGAACACCCCCAGGCATTTTCACCTTACCATCCGAAATTAAATAGATTTCGATTTTCCCATTGCTCCCAGCAGTGGGTTTTATAGTCCTTAGCTATTTTTTCGGGCACGGCAATCAAATTCTTACAATGGAGCCACGGCAAATGATGAACCCTCAAGCAGCATGGCAGGCAGCGCTCGGACAACTTCAGATGGAAATGCCCAAGGCCAATTTCGACACCTGGGTGCGCAGCACTGAAATTCTGACATTTGATAAAGACATTTTTACCGTTGGGGTTCAGAACGCCTACGCCCGTGATTGGTTGGAAACCCGTTTGACCAGTACGGTCTCTCGAATTCTCACTGGTTTAATGGATTCTAATCAAACTGTTCGTTTTGTCGTCTGGCAGAAAAATATCGAGCCAGCCGTTGATGAGGCGGCTTTAGAAGACGAAATTGAGGAAGAGGTTCACGAAATAGAAGTGCGCACCAACCGCACACTAAATCCGCGTTATTCCTTTGATAGTTTTGTTGTGGGACCCAGTAATCGCTTGGCGCATGCCGCCAGCCTGGCGGTGGCAGAAAACCCAGCCCGTGCTTATAACCCGCTTTTCCTGTACGGGGGCGTTGGGCTTGGCAAAACCCACATGCTGCAAGCCATCGGTAACACAGCCAATTCCCGCAACTTATCCGTCTTGTATGTATCTTCTGAAGACTTCACCAATGATCTAATTAATGCCATTCGCAGCCACAACACCAATCAATTTCGCGACCGGTACCGCAAGGCTGACGTTTTGCTGATTGATGATATTCAATTTATAGCCGGTAAAGAATCAACCCAGGAAGAATTCTTCCATACCTTCAATGCACTGCATGGCACCAATAAACAACTCGTTATATCTTCTGATCGGCCTCCAAAAGCCATGGTCACACTGGAAGATCGGCTGCGCTCGCGCTTTGAAGGCGGTCTGACGGTGGATATTCAGCCGCCGGATTTGGAAACCCGCATGGCAATTCTACGTTCAAAAGCTGAACGGGCTGGTCGGCGCGTAACGAATGAAATCATCGAGATGATCGCCCGCCAGGTTCAGTCCAACATCCGCGAATTGGAAGGCGCTCTCACCCGCGTGTTGGCTTTTTCAGATTTGAGTGGGTTGCCGTTGACTACTCAGCTGGTCACATCAGCTATGGCAGACCTGCTGCCAGTACATAGTTCAACGGAACCACGCCAGGTGGTCACTACTGTAGCCCGGGCTTTCGGCATAACTACCGAACAAATATTGGGGCGTGACCGCACGCGCGGTATTGTTCTGCCCCGCCAGGTAGCCATGTATCTCTTGCGTGAAGTAGCCAATGTTTCACTGCCGCAAATCGGCCAAGCGTTGGGCGGGCGTGACCACACTACTGTAATGTATGCCTGCGCGAAAGTGGCTGACATGATTGAGCGCGATGATCAGTTGCGCCGCCAGGTTGTACAACTGCGGGATCAGTTGTTCGGGCGGACGTCAGTTGTCGTGTAAATAATATCATCCCAAAGTCAAAATGCCCCGTCATTTCATGATCCGCTGATAAATCACGATCATTTAATGACGGACGTATTTAAGCGGAAATTCTATCAATTGTTGAAGGTTACCTTTAATTCAGGGGGATCCGCTTGTGGAAAAGGCAATTAGAATCCATAATAGAATAATGCTAAAGAAGGTTCTTGATCCCGATAATCAATTGTTTGCTCTAGCCCGTCAGGGTTCTATAAATATTCCAAAGTTTAAATCAAAATCCCTACAAGGAATCTGGGAATTTCTATACCCGTTATTTGTGTTTTTCTATGCCGGGTTGATTCCGTTATTGTCTTCTTTTTGTTCTCTCCCGGTACTTGTGATGAATATCGCCAGAGAAAGATTCTCACCTTCGATAATCAATAATCCCACTGATTTTGATTCGCCGCTGGTTGCATCCATGTTTCTTGTTTTTAGTTTTTTCCCGATTTTCCTATATGTATGGGGGTGGCTGGTTGTTTTTGAACGGCGTATGTTTTGGACTACCGGTTTGGAACGAAATGGGATTTTACAAAAATACGGCCGTGGGGCATTGGTCGGTTTTGTCATGATAACAATTCCGGTCGTGTTGCTGGCAATGGGCGGTCTCCTGCAGTTCGAATCGGACCCGGCAGCCTGGGAAGGATGGAGCGCTGTACCGGGGGTATTGATATTACTTGTCGGCTGGCTGGTGCAGGGCGCCGCTGAAGAAACCCTGACCCGGGGATTCCTGCTGCCCATCTTCGGTATCCGGTTCAATCCCTTTTGGGGTGTAATGATTTCATCCGGGTTGTTTGCCTCGCTGCATTTGTTCAACGCCAATTTAAATTGGATTGCAATGACTAATCTTTTTCTGTTCGGTGTTTTCGCTTGCATCTATGCCATGCAGGAAGGCAGCCTGTGGGGGGTGTTTGCCATTCATAGTCTGTGGAATTGGGCGCAGGGCAACTTATTTGGCTTAGAAGTGAGTGGATCAAAATTCGGGGCAACAACCCTCTTGAACCTAAAAGAAGTTGGACCAGATTTGTTAACAGGCGGCGCATTTGGTCC
>JBAWYZ010000163.1:0-5791 GCA_037143255.1 Leptolinea sp.
GCATATACAACATGTAATACAGCCAATTATTCAGACCTAAACTCTATTGTAAAAATGATTTAAAAATAGTCATCCAAGGTTTAATAGGCCCTGGTTGATTTCATAAAATAATAATTTAGAAATTTCGCTAATCCCTTATTATAGGACAAGTAGCAACTACAGGATGATTATACATGATTCTTTGTCAATGAACAGGTTGTAATTTTTGTCAATATTCATTTAACGTATTCTCAAGATTGTTCTGCCAGGCCACGGAGCACCTCCTCTAAACCTCTCAAGGATCAGCTCACGGATTGGGATGAGAATAAATCAACAAAAACTGTCGGAAAGCGATATGCCTTGCAACAATTCAGGTGTCAGATATCCTTCAGCCAACTGTCCAATCTGATTAATCTTGAATTTTTCGGGTGACTTCAGAAGTCCAGGCTATGGCAGATAAATACGCCTCCCGCAGAGTACTGGGCTTTATGTTGATGATATCTACCTTTTCCCAATCTCCGGTTTCGTAAGCCAGCACACAAGCCAGCACACTTCCCATTGGCCCTTTATGGTTCAAAATAGCCTGATTTAAGTCATCTGTTAAGGGAAGTTTCTCTAAAACTTTAGCCATCGGCAAGTCCATGATGGCATCCAAAATAGAAAGCAGCCCAACTGTAAAAAATCGGTCTTCCTGTGCATAACCGGAAATGACCGCCAACAATTCGCACATTTTTCCCCTAATCAAAGCGGTAGTCATCAATGTAGTGGATTTGTCATTTACTTCAGACATGGCCAGAATTGTCAGCCATCCTCGAATTTGCTTGAGACCTAAAATTACAAGCGCATGCCGGATTGAATCGACTTTTGTATCCAAAGCGTAAAAAGCCGAATTTACCATCCGCAGCAACCGGTAGCTAATTGAAACGTCCTGCCGAATGATTTCCTCTAATTTACTCATACTAACATCCGGATCAAGCAAACAGGCGAGTAATTTAAGCAGTGAAAAACGGTTCGCAGGCAGCCTGCGCCCGGCAACAACTTTCGGTTTGGAGAGAAAGTAACCCTGATAGTAATCAAAACCAATTTCTTTGCAAGTCTCAAATTCTTCCTGGGTTTGGACATGATTCGCGAGAAGCCTGGCATTGAAATTTCGGTATATCTTAACTCGTTTCCTTAATTCAGCGATTGGCGTCTCGTTAACATTGATTTTTAAGATATTGGCAGAGTTGACAATCCTTTCTCCAAATATTTGACCGGGCCGGTCGTCCAAAGATATCCAATAACGCTCGTTGCGTAATTTCGCCATTGCTTCAATAATCTCTTCATCCAATTCCAGGCGTTGAGAGATTTCCAGTACGATCTGCTCTTTTGGAAATGGTAAAGGCAATTTGCCAGTTATGTAGGAACGATCGACATTGAGAAAAGCCAGTTTATCTTCGACTATATTCCCGATCCCGATCTCAATAAATGTATTAAAAAATACCTGAGAGGTAGCTTTTTCACCATCCCGCATCAAGGCTGATGTATTTTCATCTACCCGGTATAGGAGTTCATAACCGAATATTTCCAGAGAAGGAGTGTAAATCGGCATTCTGCCAACAAAAATATCAATCATCTCATACTCCATCGTTCAATCTCCCACGATAATGGCCATGTTGCCCAGTACCTTCCATGAATTGAGAAAAACCTTCACCGGAGCTTCAAAAAACTTACCGTTATTCATATACCGAATATGTGTTTCGGTGTATCCAGTGACAATGATAACATGTTCGTAGGCAGCCACAACCACCTTTTGACCGTCTTTTGCAGAATATTCATAAGGAATACCGCCGACAACGTTCCCAATGACCCAGGCAATTACCGGCCGGTCAGCAGCAATCTGTTGCTTAAGCAGGGTCAGGGATAAATCCTTTACCGCTGTTGCTGGCATTCCATAAGTTTGCAACAGTTGTGCCACCGGGCCGGCATGAACGCCGTAAGCATAGGGTGGCGCTTGCCCCCATTTGCTATTTACACTCCCAACAAATCCAATCTCCGGATTATCTGATAGCGGCAGCCGGTGTTGAAATTCAAATTCATTGATGTCCATGCCGAAAAATAATGCCCAGTCGCGCGTGACGGCCGCTTCGCATCCCAGGGGGAAGTATTGTTTATGACCGGTAATGCCATAGATGATATGACTGACCGGCAGACCGTTTTCATCGGTCGGCACCGGCGTGATTTGGCCTGAAGGGGCGGAAGTTTCTTCAGCCAATTCCCGGGCTTGCGATGTTGGCGGTGGAACCAGGGTCACTTCCATGCTGGAGGTTTCTAATGGAAGAATTTGCGCAAAGGTCGCTGAAGGCTGGGGTAACGCAATTGTCGGAATGTCAGGTGTAAGAGAAGAAACAGGATTCACCGCTCGAACCGGACTGGATGTACAAGCGCCCAATAAGATCATCAGGATGAATATTTGAAAAATGGATGTGCTTCCCAATCGTTTTTGCACCTATTTGACTGATTTAACCGAAAAAGATAACCATAATTTTATCATTTTACGGCTTTCAATGAACAATTTGCATAATGAAATTATGTCTCCGTCCTTGCTAGAACTTCCGGCAATAAACCCCCATGACGGAAGTATTGAATCTCCAAAGAAGTGTCCAACCTACAACTTGTTTTGAATTTCAACGCAGTATTATCTTCTCTAATAATGGCGACGGGGATCATGCAGCCAGGAGTTATACCCCCTTCGGGGAGATCAAAACTGAGAGATTCTGTGCCATTTAGCCCTAAAGATGCTGCATTCTCACCGGGCATAAATTGCAGCGGTAGAATACCCATTCCTGCCAGATTGGATCGATGAATTCGTTCAAATGATTCGGCGACAACCACCCGAACGCCGAGCAGCATTGGCCCTTTTGCAGCCCAATCCCGGCTCGAACCGGTTCCATACTCTTTTCCTGCCAGAATAACCAGTGGCGTTTTTAGATTTGTGTATCGCACAGCGGCATCATAAATTGTCATCAATTCGCCTTCGGGTTGAATCGTTGTAAATCCACCCTCTTTTCCTCCGGCCATGAAATTCCGCAACCGTTGATTGGCAAATGCCCCCCGCACCATGACCTGATCATTGCCTCGCCGGGAGCCGTACGAATTGAAATCCAGCGGAGCTATATTTAACCCCTGTAAATACATTCCTGCTGGTGAATTTGGCGCAATATTCCCAGCCGGGGAGATGTGGTCTGTTGTGACTGAGTCGCCAAATATCGCCAGAATCCTAGCATTACGGATAGTAATACCAATTGATTGGAGCGCTTTATTGGCCTTAAAATAGGGCGGTTCCTGAATATAACTGGATAATGCTTCCCACTGATAACTGCTGCCAGTTGAAATTTCCATTGATTGCCAGGTTGAATCTCCAGTAAATACATCCGCATAGGCTGAAGTAAAAAGATCCGGCGTGATGGCCGTAGTGGTGATGGATGCTACTTCCTGTTGGGCAGGCCAAAGGTCCCGCAGAAATACCGGCTTATTATTTGTCCCCACCCCGATAGGTTCGCTTTTAAAATCAATATCCACTCTTCCTGCCAACGCAAAAGCAACTACCAACGGTGGTGAGGCTAGATAATTTGCCAGAGTTGAAGGGGAAACCCGTCCTTCAAAATTACGGTTTCCAGAAAGAACTGCAGCAACTACAAGTCCCTCGTTTTTAATCGCTGATGAGATTTCTTCGGGCAAAGGGCCAGAGTTACCGATGCAGGTGGCGCAGCCAAAGCCGGCAACATGGAAACCCAGTTGATCTAAATATTTCTGCAAACCTGTAATCCGCAGGTACTCGGCGACCACTTTAGAACCCGGAGCCAGGCTTGTCTTCACGGTTTTCGGCACCCTTAAACCTAATTCCACAGCTTTCTTTGCCAACAATCCGGCTGTGATCATAACTTGCGGATTGGAAGTATTGGTACAGGATGTAATTGCCGCCAGAACAACAGACCCATGCGCAAGTGTGTAAATATCTTTTCCATTCATTGAGACGGTTGCTTTGCAATTCAGCTGGCCAGGTTGTAATTGGTAGCCTCTTTCGCTTTTAGGTTTGATGAGTGATTCAAGAAAATTGCTTTTTATATTCTTTAAATCAACACGATCTTGCGGCCGTTTAGGCCCGGCTACCGAAGGTACAACTTCATCTAGATTTAATTCAATGATTGAACTAAAAACCGGGTCAGGGCTATCGGATGTTCTTATTAACCCCTGTACTTCAAAATAAGCTTGAACCAAAGCCACCTGTTTCTCTGAACGCCCGGTCATGCGCAGGTATTCTAGCGTGTGGCTATCTACCGGGAAGTACGAGACAGTCGCTCCGTTTTCAGGTGTCATATTGGCGATCATCGCCCGATCAGCTAAACTTAGGTTCTTTAATCCGGGACCGAAATATTCCAGGAATTTATTGACAACCCCGGTTTTGCGAAGCATCTGGGTTAGATGAAGCGTCAGGTCCGTCGGCGTCACCTCTGCCCGTAATTGACCGGTTAGACGAATACCAATCACATCCGGTGTGAGCAATTCCACTGGCTGGTTCAACATAGCGGCGATGGCTTCAATACCGCCCACGCCCCACCCTAATACACCAAGCCCATTGATCATGGGGGTATGTGAATCAGTTCCCAGAACAGAGTCGAGGTATACAATCGGAATTTCACCCTCTGAGACCTGCACGACTGGAGAGAGCCGTTCCAAATTCACCTGATGGATAATCCCATTCGATGGGGGCACTATTCGTAAATTCGTGAAAGCTTGCTGTGCCCAACGTAAAAAATGATAGCGTTCCCCGTTACGGTCATACTCTTTTTGAACATTTTTTGATAATGCATCCGGCAGACCTGCATAATCCATTTGAATGGAATGATCAATTACCAGGTCAACTGGAATTACCGGATTTATTTTGGCCGGGTCTCCTCCGCGCCGCTCCATCTCCGTCCGCATGGCAGCCAGATCGACCAGAACGGGGACGCCCGTAAAATCTTGCAACACGACTCTGGCTGGAAAAAATGCCAGTAATTTTCGGTCATTATCTTGTGGTTTCCACTCAACCAACTGGCGGATATCTTCTTGTGTAATGGACACACCATCGCATTTGCGGATGGCTGCCTCCATTAAAATGCGGACACTATACGGCAATTGATCTGGATTGATTCCAAATTCTGAACAAACGGATTTTATAGAGAAATACTGATACTTCTTACTTTTTATTGAAAATGTTGCCGGGATAAATGGATTTATTGTCATTTTTTCACCCATCTCACTTCATTGCTTTCAGCATGGCTTCGCCAAATCCGTCAGTCGAAACCAATGTGGCTTCCGGCATTAGGCGGTGAATATCGAAAGTGACAGTTTTTGCAGCCAGAGCGCCTTCCAGACCGCGGATGACAAGGTCAGCTGCTTCATTCCACCCAATGTAGCGCAACATCATCTCCCCAGAAAGTATTAACGAAGATGGATTGGCCTTATTCGTATTGGCAAACAACGGAGCTGTGCCGTGCGTGGCCTCAAACACAGCCGCACCGGTCTCATAATTGATATTCGCGCCAGGAGCAATCCCGATTCCTCCTACCTGGGCGGCAAGCGCATCTGATAAATAATCGCCATTCAGATTGGTGGTGGCGATCACATCAAATTCCTGCGGGCGGGTGATAACCGCTTCAAAAACAGCATCAGCGATCATGTCGCGGATCAACAATTTGCCGTCCGCAATGGCTTGCTCCTTAGCTATGTTGGCAGACCCTTCACCTTTTTCTGTCTTTATTCTTTCCCATTGCATCTGGGTGAAGAC
>JBAWYZ010000164.1:0-5765 GCA_037143255.1 Leptolinea sp.
AAGACGAACAGCACAAAATATTTCACGAACTTAAGCAATTATTGTAGGGAATTGCCCGAAACCGCTTGCATTAACATAAGGGAGCCGCGATAATAATGGCGCCCTTTTGCAATAAGTTAGTTTGGTGGGATCGCTTTTAATCCCACCACCACCGCGAATCAAAGCAAGTTTAGGGTTGGCTATGGTACATATTCTTCCTGTTGGGGCGAGGCGGCAAGCGGAGTTTACTTGGATTTGGTTACTATGGAATAGAGGTAGTGTGGGATCGCCTTTGATCCCACCTCACTACTCTTCACTGTTTTGCATGCTAAATAGTTGCTTGATTTTAGACAATCCATAGAACCATAAAATTGGTGAGAGCGGGACTTAGATTGGCCTTTTCAAATGGCGTCTTCATCGCCAAAACGCAGCCGCAAATAAGAATCATATCGTTTAGGGTGAATAACCCCTTCCTCAGACGCCCGCCGCACGGCACAACCGGGTTCATTTCGGTGGGTACAGTCATTAAACTGACAGTATTGCACCAGGTCGCGAATCTCGCGAAAATACCCATCCAGTTCTTCGGGTTGAATATCCCACAATCCCATGCTGCGAATGCCGGGCAGGTCTGCCCGCCAGCCGCCAGCATCCAATGGAAACAATTCCCGCACCTGGGTAGTATGCACCCCTTTGGAGGTTGCCAGGCTTACTTCCCGCACCTGGCCGCCTAAACCTGGCTGTAGGGCATTCAACAAGCTGGTTTTGCCCACTCCGGAAGGTCCAGCCAGAACCGATAATTTCCCGGATAATATGGACAACAGGTCGGGTAATCCTTCATTGTTTTTGGCAGAGACATAATGCACCGGAAAACCGAGCGTTTCATAAAGGTGAAATGTCTCCTTTACATCAATCAACCTGGCAAGATCGGTCTTATTGACAACAATTCGAGTAGGAATTTCATGTTTCTCCAGGCCAATCAGGAAACGGTCAACCATCCGCAAATGTGGTTCCGGATTAGCGCAGGCAAACACCAATATCACCTGATCCGGATTGGCCACCAATACCTGTTCCCGTACACCTCGGGATTCCGGTGCCAGGCGGGATAACACGCGTGTACGCGGTCTCACTTCTTCAATCATACCTTCCTGACCATTGGAAGTGGAGATCTCCACGTTATCCCCTACCGCAAGGATGTCACTCATTCGATGGTGCTGTTTTAATTTCCCGCGCAGCCGGCAAATCACGGCACCCTGTTGTGTATGAATCCAGGCAAACCCTGACTGAGTTCGAATTACAAAACCCTGCAAATTATTCTCCATCAGGGTGCAACCAGTGTCGGAATTGGTGTAATTCCCAAAGGGCTTTCCTGTGGTGTTGGAACAGCCGTTGGAACCAGTTGCTTTGACACATACATTGAGGATTCCCAGGAGAATAATTTTGATGGGCGCCCGTTGTAGTATATTTCAACAATCCGCCTGAAAATCGGGGCGGCCACCAGGGAGCCTTCACCGCTGTTTTCTGCCAAAACAACAACCGTGATATCCTGTTTCTTCGATTTTTCAGCCGCGTCCGTGTACCCGCCAAACCAGGAATGTGCATCCCCAGTTGGGTTTTCAGCCGTTCCGGTTTTCCCAAAAATAGGTACCTGAATGCCGGCAAGGGCAACCATAGCCGTTCCTTTTTCATCAGTTACAACCAGCCGCATAGCTTTTTGTATAACTTTCAGCGTTTCTGGTTTTATGGGTAATTTACCAACAACTTCAGGGTTTGTCGATTCAGTCGTCACCCCATCAGGCGAAGTGAATTTGGATACCAGCATTGGACGGAAAAGCGAACCGCCGTTCCCTACGGCTGAAATCATGACGGCCGCCTGTAATGGGGTGACCAACATGGAACCCTGTCCAATCGCCATTTGAACCGCATCACCATCATTCTGTGGGTCTTCCAACTGACCAGGATTCTCTTCGATTTCACGAATGCCGGTAGGTTGTCCAAGTCCAAAACCACGCGCGTAATTCACCACATCAAGGGTATGCCCCTGTTTGAATAAATCCAAACCAATATGCCAAAAATAGGGGTTGCAGGAGCGCACCAACCCATCGACAAGATCAATCTTTCCGCTGGGACTTCTCTTATACTGGTAAGTCCAGTCGTATAAAACCAAACCGGGCAACTCGGTAAAGCGGTAACCGCAATCGTAGATAGTGGTTGGTTTGTAAAATCCACTTTCCAACGCAGCAGCCATGGTAACAATCTTAAAGATCGAGCCCAGCGGATACGACCCCTGTGAAGCGCGGTTCAATAAACGTCGGTCACTATCTGCCAAGGCAGCGTTCAATTGAAGGCTGGAATTGAAATTAGAGGCTTCGAACATATTGGAATCAAATCCAGGCGACGACACCATGGCTAGTATGCGGCCGGAATCCCGTTCCATAACGACAACTGCACCCTTGATTCCCTGTATGGATTGCTGGGCTTGTAATTGCAAATCGTTATCCAGGCTTGTGTACATATAGCGGGCCGGTTTCGAATCGGAATTTGCAAGCCGGGTGAGGATATTCCCTTTCGGGTCAAGCACATACACCGATCCGCCGTGTTTACCGGATAGCTGGGATTCTGCAAGGGCTTCCAACCCGGCGGCGCCCACTTTTTCATCGCCGGAATATCCTTTTCTGCGGTATTCTTCCAGTTGTTCCGGAGAGATTTTTAGTAGATACCCCACAGTTTGCGGGGCAATGCCTTCTTTAAAGTAAAACCGTCCCCTAAATGGCGTCATCACCAGACCGCGCAGCAGGCTGAGTTCGTCATTCATTTGCTGGGCCGCCTGTGCTGTAACTTCGCTGATCGGAATATATTCGGCATCCCGGTTTTGATCCAGCTGACTTAAAATCGATTCGCTAGTTCGACCGGTTAATTTTGTCAAACCTACCAGAAGATTCCCTTCCTGCGGTTTTAATAATTCGGCGGGTTTCAAACCAATAGCTACTGCATCCACTTGCGCAGCGATAGGGGCGCCATTACGGTCGTAAATATCGCCGCGACCGGAGCCTTTATATTCAGAGGTCAACCGATTGCCGCCGCGTAATTCAGGTAAAACCAGTCCGTCTTCCCACTGGATGCGCCAATCATTATCTTCACGGGTAATGTTTAATACATAATCCCGTTTGAAGTCACCATAAACGGCCGTTTTAAATATTACCCTGGCGCTAACTTGCGCTGTAACCTCTTTGGGCATGACCGACAAAACTGTCCCTTCCAATTTCTCAAAACCCAGGTTCTGGGCGGCATCCCGGTATTTTGCTTCAAAATCTTCAAGGGTGATGGCATCCCGACTGACCCGGGTGATCAGGTCGTACATCAGGGGGTAATCTTCTTTCTGCCAGGCATCCATATATTTCATGGCGGCAGTTTGGGCATTGGCAGAAAAAGCCGATGGATTATGGGTAGGCGCCAATGTTCCCAATCCCTGGGTGGCAAACGAAGATGGTGTACAAGACGTGAAAATTAGACCGAAACAACACAATACTGCTGCCCATCTAATAATTATTTTTGGCATTGATGAATTTGTTTTAGCCAATTTCTGCTCCGTGCGCCACTTGCTGGAAAATCGAGCAAGTATATTGATTTATCCGCTGGCACTCAGTAACCATAGAATCTGCAACAGGCTTTTCAAAGCTCTTTGCCATCCGCTTAACGTGGCATAGCGGCAGTCCCATTACACTGGCAAAACAGCCGTGGAAGCTCGCTACCGGATGAAATCCGGAATGCTGAATAGCATATGCACCGGCTTTATCAAAAGGGTCACCGGAGGCGATGTAAGTGTCAATTTCTGCGTCTGAATAAGTACGCATTGGCACATGGGTCAGGCATAATTCCTCTTCAAGCCGCCCTGTACCCGAATCAAATAACACAACGGCCGTCATCACTTGATGGGTATGCCCGCGTAACTGCACGAGCATCCGACGGGATTCCTCCTCATTTAAAGGTTTCCCCATTATCTGATTGGCATCCACAACAATGGTATCTGCTGCAAGAATCAATTCCAGTCCTTCGTTTCTACAGGCTGCGGCTTTTTCTTTTGCCAACCGGGTAACATAGTTCTCTGGTGCTTCACCTGACCGGGGAGTTTCATCAATATCGGCAGGAGATGTGGAAAAAATCCACCCGGTTAGGGAGATTAATTCTTTTCGGCGCGGTGAGTTGGAGGCTAAAACTATTTTTGATTGATCAAACATGTTGGAAAGATTTTAAGGAATATTGTATCAAGCAAGGACATTTACTGGCGATAATTTTTATTACCCGATAAAAAGCGGTTTATTTTGACAATCATTCGTTACTTCGCAGTATGTATTTTTGACATCAACAAAAATGGACACAAAACAGATGGGGATGAAAGAATGTAGTGCAATTTATGGTAGTTCCTTATTCTTCTTCCTTTTTTAGTAATTTTAGTGAATTCCGAAGTGATTGATTTTTGCATGACCTATTACAATTTTTCAATCTGAAAAGGGTGTTCAATCTTTCTGCACCACAAATCGACTCCTGATATCATCCTATTTGATGCTACGGTAATGAAATACGGGGTGTTTGTGTGCAAATTATAACCCTCTATTTGGTAATTTAAGCCATCCAACCATATCTGACAGCGAGTATACTAAACCTCAAACACATGGATAAATTATTGGCCTGAGATAATTTCGAGAATCTGGCTATTGCAGCCAAATTTGCGAAATAGTTAACTCCCTCCTATTATTATCAGTGATTTTCCATCAGTACATTCTCAACAGTCAAACTGCTGGGTCAGCGAAAGGATAATAATATATCAAATATGAATGGAATTGTTGTTGGTGTTGATATTGGCGGAACGATGGTGCGTGCCGGAGCTGTTGAGAAAAATGGCAACATCCTGGTAATTGATGAAACCACCATCCAGGCAGGTGAAGGCCCTAAGTCTGGGTTGGAACGAATTATCCGTTTGATAGAAACGCTACTAAAAAAGACTGACTCGCGGCTGGATGGGATTGGGTTGGGCTGTACAGGACCCCTGGATATTAAACGCGGTGTTATCCAAAACCCGTATACCCTACCTGGATGGCAAGAAGTCCCTATAACCAGCCCCTTACAATCCCATTTTTCAGTGCCTGTCATTCTCGAAAATGATGCGGATGCGGCAGCTATGGGTGAGTATTGGACTGGCGCGGGACAAGGCGCCAAACGATTATTAGCCATAACAGTCGGAACTGGCATTGGCACAGCTTTTGTTCTGAACGGCCAAATATATCGCGGCCTGGAAAATTGTCATCCAGAGGGAGGGCATATCCCGCTTGACCCATCTGGGCCGCTTTGCTATTGCGGCGCAAATGGGTGTTGGGAAATTCTGGCTTCTGGGACGGCAATTACGGAACAAGCACGCCAGGCTGTATTCCAAAACCCAGACTCCTTAATGCAGGCGTTAGCTGGAGGTGAATTGGAAAAAGTAGATACTTCTATTGCCGTACTGGCAGCTCGGCAGAATGATCCTGTTGCCTGTAAAGTTATCCATCGAGCTGCTACCTACATGGGACTTGGAATTGTTACCGCAATCAATTTCTTCGCTCCAGAGATGATTGTTTTAAGTGGAGGCGTTATGAAAAGCTCAGATCTCTTTTTGCCTGAGATCAATAAAATTGTCCACCAAAATAACCGAATGGTGCCGGCCGACCAGGTGCAAATCGTCCATGCCAAACTGGGATATTATGCCGGATTAGTTGGCGCAGCTTATTCAGCTTATCTACAATTGCAAGAAT
>JBAWYZ010000165.1:0-5764 GCA_037143255.1 Leptolinea sp.
AGCATTAAGTGTCGGGGTTACATCCTTGGTTGTGGGGAAAAATATGGAAGGAACACTTGTAAAAGTTGGCGGTTGGGGTGCGCTGCTAGGCGAACGGGGCAGTAGTTATGCCATTGGTATGCTGGCTGTGCAACATCTGACCCGTGCTGTGGATGGTCGCGCTGACCCTACTCTAATTGTAGATGGCGTGATGAGACGATGGAATCTTGCTAAACCGCGTGATCTATATCGCAAAGTTTATCTCGAAAATATATCCCCGCAGGATTATGTAGATCTCGTAGAAGTTGTGTTAGAGACCGCACAAATGGGAGATATGGCTGCCCAGGCGATTTTGCATCAAACTGCCGTTGATCTGGCTGGTCTTACTGCGACTGTAGCAACTCGGCTGGGACTTCCGGTCAGGTTTCCATGCTTCCTGCACGGATCAATTCTTTTGGAAAATTCTCCAATTTATCAGGATTATTTGGAAGAAACCCTCAAACAAGGGCTTATTTTGGATCCAATAATAGAAGTTAAGGAACCTGCACTCGGAGCGGTTCGTCTGGCGATCGCAGCTTTGAAGGAATAGCATTTGACATGAGCAATCTGGTGATTAATGAAGCAGTCACCTGGTTTGAATGCGATTTATTTTTGTGTATTCACGAGGGATAAATCAAATTCGATTATATAAATGTGGATACAATCTGATAAAATCGCCCATCGATTTAAATCCACACCAGCTATTGGGGAGTGATTTATTAGCAGGGAATCGATAATTAGCCTTTTACGGCTCCGGCTGTCAACCCGCTGACTATATACCGTTGGAAAATAAGAGCCAATAGCACTGGCGGAAGGGCGGCAAACACTCCACCGGCCATCATAGCTGTTATGTCAACCGTATAGCGCCCGACGAACTCAGCTATTGCAACGGGCATCGTCTTGGCCGCGATAGTGCTGGTGAAGATTAGCGCAAAGAAAAATTCGTCCCACGCCATCAAGAAAATAAATATTGCTGTTGAAACAAGTCCCGGCGCCGAGATTGGTATAACTATATTGAACAAAATACGCAGTCGAGAACACCCATCGATTCGGGCGGCCTCTTCCAACTCCACCGGAACAGTTTCAAAAAAGGAGGCGATAATCCAGATTGCAAATGGCAGTGCGAAACTTAAATAAGTTAGAATCAGCACCCAGGGGGTATCGTATATTTTTATGCGCGTAGCAATAATGTAAAGTGGAATAACCAGCGATATTTCCGGAATCATTCTTGTCCCAAGGATACCGAGTAAAAGGCTTTTACGAAAAGGGAAGCGAATCCGCACCAATGCATAAGCCGCCAATGACCCAACCACCAGGCTGATAACAGTGACTGTTGTTGCAACCAAGAAAGAATTACCCATCACAATTTTAAAGGTTTTAGAGACTTCTGATGTTGAGGTGCCCGGGGTGAGAATGTTGGTATAGTTTTCCAGAGTTGGCTGTTGCGGAATCCAATGGATGGGGATGTTAAGCAATTCTGCCTTAGTGGAAATACTGGAAATAACGAGCCAAGCTACAGGTAAATAAATAAACAAGATTACTGGTAAAGTAAGGAGGAAAAGAAAGATACGCTTGATGGTTTTACTTAGCTTCATCAGTTGCCCGCCTCCGGGCGGTATAGCAATTTTATATAAATAAAGGCAAGTCCAAACGTGAAAATGGAGATTAGAAACGAGAGAGCCGAACCATTGCCAATATGACCATAGTTGAAGGTTTCGATATAGGTTAAATAGGAGATGGTAACAGTCCCAAATGCTGGGCCGCCTCCAGTCATCACATAAATAATATCAAACACTCGGAAAGCTTCCACTGTACGGATCACCAGCGCAACTAGGATAGCCGGGCGAAGTAGTGGAAGGCGAATAAGCCAGAAACGCTGGAAGGCATTTGCTCCATCTACGGCAGCGGCTTCTTCAAGTTCTGGCGGTAAGGTTGCCAGAGCAGCTTGGAGGATTAACGCCACAAAGGGTACGGTGTGCCAGACATCAGCTACAACTACCAGGATCATGGCACGTACCGGGTATATCAACCAGGGAATGTATTCTTGAATGATACCCATCTGATAGAGTAAGCCGTTTAGAGCGCCGTAGTCAGAGTTGAAAATCCAACGCCACATCATCCCGGTCACAATGGTCGGAACTGCCCAGGGGATAATCAGGCTAGTGCGAAGAAACTGCCAACCCGGCGGGTGAGAGGCTATCAGTTGAGCTATGGCGATGCCTAATAACAACTCTAATCCCACAGAGGCTAATGTGAATTGCAGCGTGCGTCGGATAGTCGCCCAAAAGATGGGACTCTTCAGTAGCCCAATATAATTATCCAGCCCAAGGAAAGTATTAACCGTATTACGGCCGAGCTGCGATTCAAAGAAGCTCAAATAAAATGTAGAAATAATCGGCTGGAGAACAATCCCAAGTATAATTATTAGAGCAGGAGCCACCATTAATACACCAATGAGGGCGTCTTGCTGGCGGAGTGTCAGTCGAGAAATTACGGGGGTATTTTGCATAGTTTTCGTAAGATGATGGGGCTGCAAAAGCAGCCCCATCATAAATCACAAAAAACAGGGGGTTGTTACTTGCTGCCGAGTTCAGTCCATTTGGCAGCAGCTTCATCCAGCGCCGCCTTGGGTGTCTTGGATTTGGTCAAAGCTTCCTGCATAGCAAGTTGTAACGCTAGCGAAGCTTCCTGATAATAGGGAAGATGCGGGCGGGTAATGGCATAAGGGAACTGCATCTGGAAAGCTGGCACAGTCATTGCGTTGACAGGAGCCAAGGCTTGCAGTTTCTTGCCGGCATCGCCTTCGAAACTTGTTGCCCAGAAAGGCAGTAAATTGGCCGAATACTGGTTCATCACGTCCTCGCTGCCCAGATAAGTTATGAACTTCCAGGTTTCTTCGGGGTGGGCTGAACCGGCCGCAACAGACATACCCATTGAGCCGTTGATCGAAGTGGATTTTACTCCGGCATCGGCTGCCGATTTGAAGACTGGCATCAAGCCGATTTTAATCTTGCTGACCACTTTCGAATCCTTTTCGTTGAAGTTAACAGCGTTTGCCATGTAAAGCCAGTTAAGAGCGAAGACCGCTTTGCCCTGCTGCATAACGGAAACAACATTATCTTCAATGTTGGCAACGGAGGCCGGGTTGCTCAATTTATCATCAATGGACTTAACCATCCAAGTGAGGGTTTCGACACCCTTGTCGCTATTGAAAGCAGGTTTTCCGCTGGCATCCATCATTGAACCACCGTTGCCTGTCAAAAGAACTACCCAGTCGCAGATGGCGGCTTCTTTTTGGGCCCAAGACCAGACAATTGGAAATTCGGCGATCTTCTTTTCTTTGATCACCTTCGCCATATCCAGCATTTCTTCCCATGTCTTGGGGGGCTCATTGAAACCAGCCTGCTTTAGCAATTCTTCATTATAGAAGAAATATTTGGTATCAAGGAAGTAGGGCAGGCCATACACCTTGTCACCGACTGAAGTGACGCCCCAGGCTGACTTGAAGACTTTTTCTTTCATATCTGGTGTGATTTTGCTGGTCACATCCAACAGATAACCGGCTTTCTGGAATTCGCCGTACCAGCCGTCGTCCATGATGAAAGCATCATAGGAAGGTGGGCTGACAGCCATAGATGTAACTATTTTGTCGTGTAAAGCATCGTAGGCGACGTAGTCGATAACCACTTTAATTTCCGGGTTATTCTTATTGAACTCAGTCGCGATAGCGTTGTTCTCATCGGGGGTTGGACCAGCCTGCTGCATGTGCAAAATACGTACGGTCACCGGTTCTTTGGCGGCTGGTTGGGCAGGTTCAGGAGCTTTGGTGGGCTCCGGAGCTGCTGGTTCAGCCGGTTTAGCTGGTTCGGCTGGTTTAGGCGCTTCGGTGGGGACAGGAGCGGGAGCGCAGGATGCAAGCATCAATGACGCCGCCACAAGAATTGCAAGTACGAAAGACAACTTCTTATACATACGTTACTCCTTCTTTCACATAGAAAATATTGGATTGAACGAATGTTTCCCGTTACTTATAGAGATTATTATGGATTTATGTCCTCCTTTAATTTAGTGGATATCTAGTTGGGACTGATTCATCCTGGTTATCTGCTGAAGAAAACTGGCAGCAGACTTACAAGAAACCGAGGTGGGACGCTGAAGATGATCAGGTCACACACTGAGATGATAAACATGCACTTTTCTATAAACCGAAGATGTATATCAACTCGATTCCAACTGGATTTGCAAGCACATTTATTATAGTTAATAGTGTCGAAAAAAGCCAATTAATGAGGAAAAGTGAGTTGTAAGAACTTTTTTCAAAATTAAATTAATCTCAAATAATGTCACCTCTGCCGAACGAACCAGACTATGTACAGTTCCCATGGCTACTTCCTTGTGATCAGGCACAGACAATGTTGCAATATCAGTCTTGTTGTAACATACTCAATTATTCATCTTATTTCTATCGGCCATTAAGACCATTAAATCAAAAACTATTTTCACTCAATTTTTACCAGTAAATCCCCCTTTGCCAATTGGGATCCTGGATTAACATGTACTGATTTTATAATTCCATTTAATGGTGCACGCATTAACATTTGCATCTTCATAGATTCAAGCACCAAGATCACATCGCCTTCAACAACATGATCACCTACTTTAACATTTACCGTAACAACTATACCTGAGATGGGAGCTTTCAAATCTCCAGCAGCGGCCTTACTAGTTTTTTTACGAGCTATGCCGTTACTTTTTTCTACTTTCGCAACTGCATACTTGCCATTGGCATTCATTGAATATTGGCTGTCTCCCTGAGATTGTAAATGAAGTTCCTGTTTCCAGTTGCCTTTTTTCAGCAAATACAATCCACGCTCGCCAAGTTCAACCAGGGCTGCTTGAATCGTTTCACCATTAAATTTTGAATGATTGTTGGATATTTCAACTTGATATTCATTTGTACCTATGGAAACATAATATAGGGTCATTTTTTACTCCTAAAATTCAAATTTCGGTTTTACCGCATTTGTTCTTTCCAGGCCTGATATTGCCAATGACTTGAACCTGGATTCGATTGGATAATTTGGGGTTGAGAACGATTTTGATGCTCCAATAAAGCGGCAGCTAATGCCATCTCTTTTTCAAGGTTTTCCTCGCTATCGGCGATAGAAGGCTGAAAAGTCTCCAAATATGTTGTATTGGCGCTTCCCTGGATAAAACTCTCCGAATCGATGATTTGGATTAGAAAATCAATATCGGTAGGGACGCCACCAATTTGGAATTCGCATAGGGCACGACGTAACCGTTGAATAGTTGTCTGGCGTTCTTCAGCCCAGACAATAACCTTGGCAATTAAAGAATCATAATTAGATGTAACTTGCATTCCAGTATATAGAGCGGAGTCAATTCTTACTCCCGGGCCGCCCGCCTCTTTTAAATAGGTAATTTCTCCTGTTGCAGGAAGGAAGCCATTTTCCGGGTCTTCAGCAATTATTCTGGCTTCAATAGCTGATCCACGTGTAACAATATCTTCCTGGGAATATTTAAATGGCTGCCCGGCAGCTAGACGCAATTGTGCACTAACAAGGTCAATCCCTGTGACCATCTCTGTAACCGGATGTTCAACCTGGATACGTGGATTTACTTCGATGAAATAGAAGGCTCCATTCTCATCAAGCAAAAATTCAATGGTTCCCAGACTGCGATAATTTAACGACCTTCCTAGATTAAGCGCGGCTTCGTATAGCTT
>JBAWYZ010000166.1:0-5742 GCA_037143255.1 Leptolinea sp.
CAGTTCGCTGAGTTGCGGATTTTCTATTGATCTTGGGAAATCTACGCCCACAGTTACTCTGGCGCCGCCAACTACAACAGTGGCGCTGCCAACTGAAACTGCCGCGCCAAGCTCAACCCCTGAAGCTGCCACGCCGGAGGTAGCTGATACCAGCACGCCGGCAGAAGTTGTTTCCCCTGTAGAGCCTTCTCCCACCCCGATTCCTGTGCCGCAAGTCATCTCGGCAAATAATGCCGCCTCATTGACTTTTTCCAGGGGGCAAGGCCCTGGCTCGTTGCAAAAGCTAAAGGTTTCGCCGGATGGAAAAACTGTCCTGCTTTCTTATTCCACTGCTTTGGTGCTAATTAATCTAAGTGATCTAAAACAGGTTTGGCAGGCGGAACCAGGTCGGTTATTATGGGATGTTACCTTTTCGAAGGATGGAAGCCGCTTGATTTCGGCTTCACAAGGTGGAACGGTTCAAATCTATGATGCAGCTTCCGGCTCGTTATTAAGTAAAACCATAACACAGCGTGAGGGTGTGTTTGACATCGCCCTCTCTGAATTTGGCGAATACTTCGCCATTGTGGATTACACGGGAGTCACTTCCGTTTGGGACACCGCTACCGGCAAGAAGGTTCAGGAGAATAATGGATTAGCCAACCCCGGTGGGATAACTGGCATTCGTCTTTCACCAGGTGGAGGCATGCTGCTTATTGATGGAATTGGTTCAAAATTAGAAAAACAGGTTCAACAATGGAAAGTTACAGACGGAACCTATAAAATTGGATTACTGGGCTTGATCCTGGAGATGGGTAATTGGAAGTTCACACCGGATGCAAGTCGAATTTTTGCGATTAATTACCAGAGCTTAACGGCCAACCGATCAACTATTCTGACCGCCTGGAATGCCAATAATGGCGCATTAATAAAAACCTATCCTGCGGTGGGATTAATCACCAGATATGTCATCTCTCCAGATGGAAGCACCATTCTGGCTGCCACAGAAGACCATCAACTTCATCTCATCAATGTTGAAACCGGCACAAAAAAGGGAAGCTTTACCGGGCATACTGCCGAAATTGCCGGAATGGATTTCTCACCGGACGGTCAGGGAGTTGTATCGATTGATGTGGATGGAAAAATCATTACCTGGGATGTCTTCAATCAAAAACAGATCGGTACCACAAACAGCCCGGCTTTTACTCAATATTCTCCGGTTGCCTTTTCAACCTTCGGTCGTTTGGCAGCGTTATTGTCGCCGGATATGAAAAAAGTCGGCGTTTTGGATACCAGTACCTGGAAGCCTATCCAACTCGTGGGACCAGAGCAGAACTTGCTGACTAATCTGGCGATGTCACCTGCAGGAACTTATGTAGCTGCCTGTGATGAACTGAGCGGAGTTTTCATCTGGGAAGTAGCTTCTGGTAAAAAAGTGCAGATGATTGAAGCAAAAACGCGCGCTCCGATTTTCAAAATGAAATTTTCACCGGACGAAAAATCAATTTCAACCTTAAGTGCCGGCCAAGTTTTTATCTGGAGTGTTACCACAGGAGAAAAGAAAAAGGAATTTGCTGGATATAATGATTTTGATTATTCACCGGTCGAAAATATCATTGCTTCAGACAGTATGGATTACAACCTGTACTTTACCGATGTAGATAGCGGTAAAAAACTCAGTGTGGTGAAGGGGGAATATAACAATTCAATAAAATATTCCCCGGATGGCAAATACCTTGCGATTGGCGGACAAAAAAATCAGACAAAAGATCGCGGCTTGAATAACCTGGTTTATCTGGTCGACAGTAAGACCAAAGAACGAATGCCAGTCGAAATGCCAGAACTCCCCGGGATGGTAACCGAGTCTGCGTTTAACCCCAACATGGATTTACTGGCTACAAGAGATGGACAAGGAAATGTGGCGATTTGGGATTTGCGAAATGGAAAACAGGTGGCCTTATTTGAAGAAATTTCCATGGCGCCGGGCAGCCTGACATTTAATCAGGATGGATCGTTGCTGTTTGTAGGCGGTAAGGATGGCACAATAGGCGTCATTTTAACCTCAGCCAGTTCTTCAACAAGCGCCCCGGCAGCCGCTCAGCCGGCTGAAGTTGCTGCGCCAGAGCTTTCCGCCCAGCCCTATACCCATACCAGTGGAGCTGTGACCGTCACCCTACCAAAAGGCTGGAAAGTGGAAGAGCGAGACAATTTGTCACTTAAGGCGGACCATCCGGATGGGTTGGGCAGTATCATTATTTCTGCTTCAAATTCAGCTGATTCTTCGGATGGGAGTTTTATCAAGTTTATCGATGATACTGAGAAAAGACTCTTAACAGCCCTTCCAGGATTGGTAGAAACTGAAAGAAAAGTGGATGCCCTGAAAGACTCCGCCTTTGTCACACATGAGGTGGAGGGGAAGTTTGTTGTTGAAGTTTATTACACCAGAGCGGATGTGGTGGACTATAGTGTTACTTTCATTACCGACAAAAATTTTGTAGAGGCTTTCTTGCCGGTATATAAGGGTGTGTTTGCCAGTATTAAAATAAACAAAGAGTACATGCAGAAGCAACTATCCGCAGGAATTGCGGTGCCTGAGCTTTCCGACCAGCCTTATGCCCATACAAGCGGAGCTATGACTGTCACCCTGCCGAAAGACTGGAAGGTGGTAGAACCGGGAACCCTGACACTCAGTGCAACTGATCCGTCAGGTGGGTTGGGGATGGTTTTGGTTATGGTCACCAACACGATCAAACCATTATCGGATGAGAGTTTTATCAATTTTATTAATGCTACCGGACTAAATTTTTCTGCATCCAGTCCAGGAATGAAGGAAACTGACAGAAAAGTAGAAGCCCAGAAAAGTGCAGCCCTCCTGACGTATCTAGTAGGTTCAGGAAACTCGGAGATCAAATTTGAAATGTTTTTCACCAGAGTAGATGCATTGGTCACTTTGATGACTTTCATGACCCCTAAAATTGCGCTTGATACTTACCTGCCAATTTACCAGGGAGTAGCTGCAAGTTATAAACTAAATAAAGAGTATGCGTTAAAGCAAGTTCCCTATCAAAGCGGGCCAACGATTAAGGGCCCGGCCGGGAAATTTGAGTACATGTCCCCCGCAAGCTGGACCAACACGCCTAGCGGCGCTAATGTCCGCTATACTGCTCCGGATGGCAGCGCTTCACTAAATACGGATGTCATCGAGTTGAAAGCTGGGGATAAGCCAACAGATGACCAGATTTATACCTTGATGCTTACGGCCCTGCAAAAACAGGAAAAGGATGCAAAGGTCGTCCGGAAAGAAAAGACCACAGTCGGAGATTGGCAGGTCACCTACACACTTCCTACAAAGAAAATTAACGGCATAATAAAAGCCATCCGTATTGATGACTCTTTGCAGGCGCTTAATGTGACCTATGAAACGGCTTTGGATGCGCAGTATAAACCACTGGCAGTGAAGTTAATCGAAAAATTTAAGAAGAAATAAGATTTACGAATAGTTTCAAATAATCTTCTAAAATGAATAATCGGCAGAGTAGGTTTCTAAATCCTACTCCGCCGGTTGCATTAGACGGGTACTCTTTGTAGAATAACAATCATCAGATCAATTTTAAATGAAGGTGGTTGCTCCGTATCTGGAGGGTTTATGAAAAAGCGTGTAATCCTGGTTTTTCTTTGCATTTTCCTTATTGGATGTCAAATATTTAATTCAGTAGGAAAAAATATAACCGAAAAAGATATTGCTGCTGACTCAACTGAGGTTAATCCAGTAAAAAATGAAAAACCTACCCAGCCGACGGAAAAACAGCCTTTAACAACAATTATCCCGTTAAATGCGGTAGAACTTGTTGAACCATTCGCAAAAACAACTTTGAAAGAATGGAAGGAAGCGCCCTACGCAGCCCAGGGTGATACCCTTCCAGTATCCCTGGAAGGTACCCGAAATCCACCGGTGGTTGCCAATTTAACCCAGGAGCAGCGTAATTTCCTGGCTGCTCAGGGATTTGTGGTTATCCATTCTGGAGAAGAACAATTCAGAGATATACGTGAACAGGTTTCAAATATTTACGGGCAGCCCTATTACCTGACAACGGATGCCGCCTTCCATAGCCTGCACCTGACGTTTGATGAAATGCTGAAATTACTGGAAAAGGAAGTCCTCTTGAAGGAGACAGTTGATATCACCCAGACTTTATTGGATCAGGTAGGCGCTCAATTATCCAAGGTTAAGGGAACCAGTTTGGAAACAGATACGCAACTGGCGGAAGCCTATCTGGCGGTTGCGCTGCAACTGTTCCAGGGTGAAGCTCAATATCGTGAGGATATTGCAAACCGTATCAAGCCGCAAATTGATCAGATTATGGCCGGGAAGGGACGCGCAAAATCGGCTCTCATCCCTGGTTTTGAAGATGACTACGGCGCCTATAAACCAATCGGGCATTATGCGGGCGATCCGAAACTGGAAAATTATTTCCGAGGAATGACCTGGCTGGGACGGGTGGCCTTCAAATTTAAGGATATTGAAAATCCTGAATTTAAACCTTCCAAAGCCCCCTTAATCATCACCTATGCTTTACGGCAGGCTGAAACAGGTAAAAGTCCGGTACTGGAAAAGTACTCCCGCCTGATGGAAACGCTATCTTTCCTAATTGGTCCGACGGATGATGGTGGGCCTTACGAAACGGGTGCTTTGATGGATGATGTTTTCGGGAGGAATTCCTCTTTTTCAGATTTGGCGGATGAACAAAAATGGATATCTTTTCTGGATAAAGCGGATGAACTTCCCCGTCCGCGTATAAATTCTACTTTTGTCAATTCGACTTTGGCATTGAATACTGAGCGAAGCTGGCGGTTGATGGGTCAGCGCTTTACCCTTGACGGTTTGATCTTTCAAAATATGATCTATGACAAGGTTGGTTCAGACGAGAAAAAGCGAGAATTCCCCTCCGGTCTGGATGTGATGGCCGCATTAGGATCATCGGCTGCTCTCCAGTCCCAGCAAGTCGCCGGTGAGACGGTTTATAAGAATTACAGTACGCAACTGGAGAAGATGCAAAATTTAAGTCAGGCCCAGCCACAACAGGAATGGCTGGATACATTTTATTCGAGTTGGTTATTTTCCTTTATTCCACAGGTGCAGCCGAAAAACGAAAACTATCCGCCGCTGATGAGAACAAAAGCGTGGCAGAACAGAGAAGTGACGAGCGCCCTGGGTAGCTGGGCTGAGTTGAAACACGATACCGCTTTGTATACAAAAATACCAGAATTTATGGGCGGCGGCGGTCCGCCTGCTTCACCGTCCGCCCCGGGGTATGTGGAAGCCAACCCTAATGTATTTTACCGAATGGCATACGCCGCTAATGCCATTTATGATGGCCTGCAAAAACGCGGTTATACGCTGGCAGAACCAGAAGTAACTGGTTCCGGCGGGGAGTTGACTTTTTCTGACCTTTGGAATGGAATGGGACAGTTGGGCAAAGTTTTTGACCAGCTCGGCGATATTGCCGTCAAAGAATTGCAGGGACAATCCTTAACTGTGAAAGATTATGACCTGATCCAGTCACCGCTGGGACCTCTGGAAGAACAAGTAGATTTTGGCAAAAAAACCGGGCAGGAGATGGAAATGCCGCCAGTTCCGGTGGTTGCTGCTGTTTCCGGCGCTGGCAATGAAGTGCTGCAAGTTGGGGTTGGAAAAGTTGACCGGATTTATGTAGTCGTGCCTATCGATGGACGGTTGGCGATTGCCCAGGGTGGTGTTTTCTC
>JBAWYZ010000167.1:0-5713 GCA_037143255.1 Leptolinea sp.
CAATTCCGTTCCAATTCTTTCAAATCCAGTCCCATTTTATCATAATCAACATCATAATTTTTGAAAAGTCCTCTGAGTTTTCTGATTTCCTTCTTATTTTCCAAAAAAATGACCTTGACTCCGACAGGTTTAGGAAATTGAGGCATTTCAATAAGTTCTATATTTCCGTCTTTATAAATTCCTTCTATTGCGTAGTTCATAGTATTGTCCTTTCAGTATTACAACCGCAAAGTGTGGTGGAGCCGATTACCGGCAGGCCAAAACTGGAATACTTCGTTGTATAGGAAAAACCGGGGCTGCCATCGGGATTTGTTGACTGGATTGTCTTGTCCCTGGGGGGTGGCGCCACATTGATCTTCATGGTCGCCGGATTGTATGGTACACGCAAGCACCGGTGGAACATAAAACATGGCGGCTGTAACCAGCAGTGCGACCAGTTTCAGGGTGATAGTAAGTCGATTTAATGTTTTCATCTTTCATTTTTCCTTTCAAATTGGGTGATGGATTATCAGTACCATTGGTTAATGCTGCACGATGGCGCTGGTTTGTCTGCAAATCAATCGGCAATCCATCCGAGGAACTCTTCCTGTGCCCAGCCCGACATCCCCCCGGTAACCCCATACTTGCCTGACTATAAACGGGTCATAGCCTGCACTTTTGCCCCCACCAATCCTCCCCCGACGCGAGGGATGTGGTATAAGGAAAGCGCAGATTATGACCGTTCGCATTATATCATAAGATTATGGCAAACTCATCGTATATGGGCCAAACCTTTGGTATCCAGCAGAGGAAAACCAAACGTACCAGCTCGAGCCTACGATAACGATTGGATCAGCCAATCCATCGCCATCGATATCGGCAAGTTTGGGAATTCCCGAAATACCCATATTATATGGGCCGGAGCGCACCTTATATTTCGATGCAGCGCTCCATGTGTACCAATTCGGCCCTACGGCGATAACAAGATCAGCCTTCCCATCGCCGTCAATATCGCCTGCGGCGGGCAGGCCTTTAATGCCACAAAGATCGTAGGGGCCAAGGCGCTCCGTATAACCCGAAGAAGAGGTCCAGGCATACCAGATTGAGCCCATAACCATGATGAGATCATCCTTTCCGTCCCCATCAATATCGCCGGTCAGGGGGCTGCCGTAAATCCCCAAATCCCGGTCGATACGCTTCGTATAACCCGAAGATGAAGTCCAGGCATACCAGTGTGCGCCTTTGACCATGATGAGATCGCCCTTTCCGTCCCCGTCAAGATCGCCGATTACGGGTTTACCGAAAACGCCGAGGTCATACGGGCCATAGCGTGTTGAATATTGATTAGAGGAGTACCACATATACCAGTTTGACCCTTCAACGCTGATGAGATCGCCCTTTCCGTCCCCGTCAATATCCCCGCACGCGCCACTGACGTTGGGAATGGCAGGGTAATTGAAATTGATATAATTAAAGACGTTGTATGTGAATTGATAATTACAGGAGTACACATACGGCACATTAAAGGACGGCTGACCTGAATGAAGTTGATCCCAATTTCCCGAAAGGAATTGGACCCGGTTGCCTGGTCGGTTAGGCTGTACTTCATACCATGTGGCCGAGGCTCCATCATATACATCCACATGGCCATCACTAAACCCAGCCAGGAAGGTAGGAAATGTAAAGTTAGCCGGGGCCACGTCGATAATGCAATAATTATTATCTGGTTGACTTATAGTGGTCCAAGTATATAAATTGTCAACTTTAGCGTAGTAACCAACCGATCCGTCAAACAGGGTTGCAAGCACCTGTGGCGGGGTCGTTGTACCATCCGTAAACGTTGCGTGGAGCTGATATACAGGAGCAAACCCGGTGGGGTCATACAACCGCTCCCAACCAGAGCCATTCCACCAAAATATATCACCATTTCCAAGTCCTGCTACCAATTGAAGATTGCTGGCATCGTCCCAATATGCCTCGATATGCATGATGGAAGAGTTAAAATTGCCACCAATACCTGGACCTGCCGTGAGATTAGACCACGCAGTTCCATTGTAATACATCACCTGGCCGCCAGCGGAGCCAATAACTATTTGCGGAATTGAGGTGCTGGAGTCGTAATTCCAATTGACGCACATCGACAGGATTGGGTCGGTAACATTAGAAATACCATACAGATGGTTCACATTCGTACCGTCAGAATACCAAACGTCTTCATCGTCAAATGCCGCCACGAATTGGGGACCATTCGGATTACGTGATACTTGAACAACGTTTTGATAGTAGCCCGGAAAGTTGGTATAGTTCAGGATTGTAGGAGCGCCATCGACGATGCCATAGTTGGCGACATAGGCGTTTTGAATACCTATACTTACATTGGCGCCGGTAAAATCTGCTATCGTCACGGGGTCATACAAATTTTGAGAAGTGAGCCAGGGTTTGCCTGCTGATAAATATTGAAATATTTGCTGTCCCTTGACGAGCGTCACGGGAGGAGGGGACCCAAGCACGGAATTCCTCCAGTCCACGCCGGCCAGCTTGTCCAGGTTGTAGTCGTTTTGTCCAATGGTTATTGAATAATACAGGTTTTGCCCTGTGGATTGAGAGGGGGTATCTCCCGCCATAATCAGACCAAAATCTATAATGTCTCCAACGATTGTCTCGCCAGTACCCGACAAACCCATCCATGAGGCCATCTCAGCACCAACGTCGAAACTAGGAAAATATGCGTCAACAAAAATCCCTGCCGATACAGAAAACATACCGGATTGAGAGGCGCTGGCGCAGTTAACATTAGACCCGCTAATATAGCCTTCGGTGCTGATTCTCTGATTTATACTGTCGGTGCCATCATAGAAATTATAAACAATATTCCATTGCAGGGATTCTGAAGTATCCGAATCACATGAGGCTTGTAAGTTAGTGGATTGGCCGGGCTGTAAAGTCCACGACTCGCTGCCATCCGGGAATTTCGCGTGAGCATCGCCATTATTTATCAGCGAAAGCTGCACGGGTGATTCACCCGAGTTTACAATATTGACTTGAGCATACCACCAACCACTACCACACCACGCTCTGGTCGTCATCATACCCAGAACTGCTACTACCATAAACGAAAATAATGCAATTTTTTTCATGTGATTCTCCTTTTAAAGTGTACACGGACATAAACTGCTCTTTTCAATTCACCGCAATGACGCAAAGGACGCAAAGAAAATCGTAATTCCATGGATGAATGAACAGCCGTTTTTACCGATCCAGTTGCATCATCGGGTCAATTCAGCTATAGTACATAGCAAATATGATGCCAAAGATACGATATGTGTAATATCAACTGGTTATAAATCTGTGGTGCCGAAAGTAGGTGTGCAAAATGGGTACAATTGATCATAATGAGTACTCATAATGGATACCAGTGTTGAAAAAAACGCAGGGGGAGGGAGCAAAGCAATGCTGAGGTTTTAACCGTTGACCGTGAGTAAGGGCTGACCGGCCGGTCGCCCCTACCGCCTTTGCGTGAGAAACAAAAGTCTATATCCAATAGGCAGCGGTTATCAGTGTATCGTTTTCATCTTCAGCTTTTTCAGATAAGTCTCTATTTCCTCCGGATCAAGACCCTCCAGCCTGTCCTTTGGCGTAAGACCTTTCAGTCTGTCCTTTGGCGCGAGGCCTTTCAGCCTGTCTTTTGGCGTGAACATCGACAACACTTCATCGGTATCCATTTCTGGCAGATGAGCCTTCAAATAGTCCTTCCTGAACTGTTCCATGGTATATGGCATGGCGATTCCCTCCAGCGGATATTTGTTCAATAACTGGTTAATGACGGTGGACCCGTCTTCACTCCGGGCATAAACTGCACTTTTCAATTCACAGCAAAGGCGCAAAGGACGCAAAAAAATGTCGTCAACCCGGAAGAAAGACTATTCCAGTGTGGAAAGCGGCTGGCGATACTGATTCACAAGCATACGCTCATGGAGAAGTCTTTTATTTATTTCCTCTTTTACCCGCTCATGCAGGGTCAGATTCAGCCGCTCCCCCGTATTTCTGTATTATTCCGAAGCCACTGAACAAAGGTTTCACGACTCATTTCACCTGATGCCAAAGCAAGCATGACTTTTGTCTGTTCATCGACCGACGCTGTTATTTCTGTTCCGTTGAGAATAAGAAATGTTTCCATACTCGCATGTCCTACACGTTTGTTTCCGTCAATAAACGGGTGATTGGCTACGATTGAAAAACAAAAAACTGCCGCTTTTTCGATAAACGACGGATAAAGTTCCGTTCCGCCGAAAAACTGTTTTGGCAGTGCAATCGCTGACTCAAGCCCGCCAAGATTCCTAATTCCACAGATGCCGCCGCTTTTTTCAATAATTCTTCCGTGAAGATACAATATTTCGCTCAATCTGAGATAACGCATTAACTTAATCGCCTATAAAGTTCTTCATTCTTACGAATCACATAGTCTGCTGCGGAATGAAAATCTTCATCTCCGACACTGATTAAATCAGATATTGCCGCTTTTGCAAGATATTCGGGTAATACTCCGATTTGGGTTGCTATTTCCCGAAGCTTTTCAAATTGACTCACTGGAAGTTCTATTACAAATTCCATATATATCGTCCTTTGTTATCGTGATTTTTCAGCCGGGGTCGGGCCAGGCTATCAGATTGAAATTTCATCATAAATGCGCCAGAAAAGGGCTTTTTCATGGCTTAGATGGGCTTTTTCATATAAGTCTCTATTTCCTCCGGATCAAGACCCTCCAGCCTGTCCTCCGGCGCGAGGCCTTTCAGCCTGTCTTGTAGTCCATCAGCATTAGCCCGAATAATCTGCGCCAGTTGATTTTCATCATCGTCTATTCCTTTTGATCAATCTGCAAGTCGGTCAGTAAGTCGGGATGAAGTCACAGAAGGCCATCGTACCACCAAATAACCCACTCTGCAAGGTCGTGTTTGCCAGAACCAGGCACACGAAGAATATCCGTTTGTGCATATAATGTACGCTGGCATAAACTGCACTTTTCAATTCACCGCAAAGGCGCAAAGGACGCAAAAACATAGACGATGCCATGACAGTTGTACCTTTTTTGTTTTTCTTTAGATTTCCGGCAACCGCCGAAGCCCGACATAATCCAGCAGGTCATCCAGCTCTTTCCGGGAAGACCACAGGAGACCTTTTTCTTTCATAAACTCCTCGGCTTTCTCTGTAAACCCGCTATGGGCAAAAAACCAAATCCGCAGCGTTTTTAATTCATCACCAATATCATCTGCTACCCGTTCCGCTTTTTTCAATAGAATTTCAATCTCATGCAATCCAACCTTACGATCTGTCCACCACTTACTTTCGGCTATCCATACTTCTGAACCGGCTGCGGCATAGACATCTATTTCCATGTTCACAGCACCGCCCAATCGGACTCTATGCCGAATATATGAAAAATGCCAAGGTACGGAAATGTCTTCATCCACGTTAAAAAATATCCCCGGCAATGATTTATTCTGAGCATTCCATAAAATCTGAGCCATATAAATTTCACCGATATAACCGGAATGATCCGAGATTCTGCGCTGAGTTTTCTGGTACCTGCGAATCAGTGAATTCTGTACGTCTTTTAGATCGTAACCCTCAACCTCGATTTTCCCCCATACTTTCAGGAATTCCAGCAAAATCGGATCCTGAACTTTCCTGAACCAGCCGCCAAGCTCCATATAATCCAGCAGATCGCCACGGGACA
>JBAWYZ010000168.1:0-5668 GCA_037143255.1 Leptolinea sp.
AAAAACTTTTACGCAATCTTTATCTCCACAAACCTTTAGATATCTTTTTACTAACCGATATAGATATATAGTGAAATGATCTTCTGGCGGGGAGGTTGGTATGATTATAGGTTCTGATAGTCTTCAGTCATTGGTTTTAGCGCGACGGTTATTATTGTTAACGCGTCAAATTGAACAGCGCCGCAATAATCCACAGCTTGAAGGGAAATCCTTCAAAGAAATGATGGAAGAAGATGAAATACTTTTAAGCGGCGGTGAAAAACCCCAGGCCGTGCAATCCAAACAAACGACGGCTTCTGCAGTGCCTGATAATCTGGATATCAAGCTCTCTGATCTGGCAAAGCGCCTGGATGAAGTCAGAAATCAGCCGCCTACAGGTGGAAAAACAACCGAAAAAGCAGCCGTAACCCAATCGTACAGCAGCTCCCTGTCTGTTGAATTGACAGTATATGCCCCGGTTGATGGTTTGGTAGTCCGTAACCAGCACTTATCTGAAACGAATACCTATGCATTTGAATTCATCGACGGCAGTACCTTTAAGATCACGGATAAAGCCACCGGGAAAAGCACGACCATCTGGGGTGACCCGCATGTGGATACCTCAGACGAAGAAGGCGACAGGAACGGCGAGTTTTCAGACCTGAAAACCAGCGATAAATTTACCACTTTTCAATTACGCGACGGCACCCGACTGACGTTTACGGCAAAAGATTCTGGAATTATTGAAGCGGTTGATATTTTTAAAGATAACCAATTTGTTCACGGAATCGGCGCGGCTGCAACTTCCTTTAAACCTGAAACAGGTTTGTTTGATACCAAATTGCGGACTACTTCTGCATCTAGCTCCCGGCCGGAGATGGGAGATGTGGTTTATGCCGGTGGAGATGGGAACGACTGGTTCGATGCCGCCCACCGCATGGTGTGGGGAAAAACAACCGGCCCCATGGCTGGTATTGTTCCGGCTGCTATTCTTCAGGTGCGCTATACGGAGCAGTTCATGCAGCAAACCACGCTGGAACGCATTAACCAGGCTGCCTGATTTTTACCCAAACCGCCCGGTTATATAATCTTGGGTGCGCTTATCTTTCGGCAAGGTAAACATAGTCTCTGCCGGAGCGTACTCTACCAGTTCGCCCTGCAAGAAGAAAGCCGCCGTATCGCTGATGCGTGCGGCCTGTTGTGTATTGTGCGGGGCGATGACAATGGTGAATTTTTCTTTTAATTCGCGCAGTAATTCTTCGATTTTTGCTGTTGCCAATGGATCCAACGCAGATGTCGGCTCATCCAAAAGGATGATTTCCGGCTCCAAAGACAATACCCTTGCCATACACAGGCGCTGTTGCTGCCCGCCGGAAAGAGCTATCCCAGGGGCGTTCAGGCGGTCTTTTACTTCATCCCACAGAACACACTGTGTCAGCGCCATCTCGACCGCTTCTGCTAATCGTTTTTTATTATTTACGCCGGCCATCACCAATCCGTAGGAAACATTGTCAAATATGCTAAGCGGAAGCGGAACCGGGCGGGAAAATACCATGCCCACCTTTCGCCGCAAGGCGCTGACATCAATTTCCGGAGAAAGGATATCTTTCCCATTAATCAACGCCTTGCCTTTCAAAGTGGTGACGTCGGCTAGATCGTTTAAGCGATTCAATATCCGCAATAGAGATGATTTTCCTCCACCGGACGGGCCAAAGAGCACAGTGATAGTATTTGCGGGGATGGATAAGCTGACATCCTTCAGGCTTTCTGTGCCATCTGAATAGGTAAGGGTCAGGTGTTCAATAACGATTTTATCCATCCGTCACCATTGCCTATTTGCCCTGGCGCGTGAACGAATAGTGGTAGCAGCCAGGTTCATTCCAAGAACGAAAAGGAGCAAAACCAGCACTGTCCCATATTGAATTTGGATGGGCATTCCGGGCACCTGGGTAGAGATGACAAAGAGGTGGTACGGCAACGCCATGGTAGCGTCAAACGGTGATTGCGGCAAACGCGGTAGAAAGAACGCAGCTCCGGTAAACAGGATGGGGGCAGTTTCACCCGCAGCCCTTTCAAGGCCCAGAATAACCCCCGTGAGAATGCCCGGCACAGCCTGTGGCAGGACGATCCGCCAGATAGTTTGCCATCGGGTGGCGCCAAGTGAAACACTGATTACCCGAAAGGATGTTGGAACCGAGCGCAGGGCTTCTTCGGTGGTGCTGATGATCACCGGAAGGGTCATAATCGAAAGGGTCAGAGATGCAGCCAGAATGCTGGTTCCAAATTTCAAGAAGACGACAAATAATCCCAATCCGAACAGGCCGTACACAACCGATGGAATACCGGCCAGGTTGATGATGGCTATGCGGATTAAGCGCGTCCACTGGTTGTTTGGAGCATATTCGGCAATGTATACCGCAGCAGCTATCCCCAGCGGAACAGAAAAGATTGCTGTTCCAAGGGTGAGGTAAAAAGTTCCGATGATGGCTGGCCACAGCCCACCGGATTTCATTCCATTACTGGGCATGCTGGATAGGAATTCCCATGAGAAAGCCGGTACCCCTTGAATGAAAATATAAACAACAATCAAAATAATTGGCAGAACGGTGATCAGGCTGATCAGGATTAAAAAGACAATGCCAATTTTTTCAACCTGTTGAGGAGTCAGCATACGCTTTTGCAAAGGATAATCCTCAGGAAAGCAGCCTTTCACTGCGGGTGATTTTCCGGGAACTAAGGGCAAATGCCAGAACATTCACCACCAGAGAAATGAAAAACAAAATTATGCCGATGAGAAACAGAACGCTGTAATGAACACTCCCAGCGGCAACTTCGCCCATTTCGGAGGCGATGGTAGCCGTCATGGTGCGCACTGGCATGAAGATGGCTTGGAGGCTATTGGGAAGCACTGGTGCATTACCAGTGACCATCATCACCGCCATGGTTTCGCCCATCGCCCGGCCAAGCCCCAGTAAGACGGCTGTAATAACGCCGGATTTTGCAGCGGGTAATGTGATACCCCAGATGGTCTGCCAGCGGGTTGCTCCCAACGCCATGGAAGCTTCACGATAGGCTTTGGGGACAGTGTTCAAGGCATCCTCTCCCACTGAAACGATTGTCGGAATGGATATCATTCCTAAGAGAATTGCTCCGGTCAAAGCAGTCAGCCCGGTAGGCATATCTAGCAGGCGGCGCATAAAGGGGGATAAGACCAGAATGCCCAGAAATCCTAAAACCACAGAGGGTAGCCCGGCTAGAATTTCTACCAGTGGCTTGAGCGCTTCTTTAGCCCATCTTGGCGCTATTTCAGAAATATAAACCGCAGTCCCGATTCCCAGTGGCACAGAGACCAGACCTGCTCCGAGGGTGACAATCACCGAACCAAAGATCAGCGGCCAGATGCCGAAAAAACCCTCGGTCGGGTACCAACGGGTTCCCAATAGACTGGTGATATCGGTTGTCCATACCGCCGGTAGTCCTTCGCTGAGCAGAAAATAAAGGATCAGCAGGACAAACAGAATACTGGAATATCCGCATATTTGAATCACGCGAGTAGCCAGGATCTCTTTCCAGACAGGCCGGGATCTAATTTCTTCCATAGATCAGGACCCCGTTACCTTGATCGGAACAAATCCCGAATCAGCAACAATCTTTTGGGCTTCTGGGCCGTGAATCCAATTTAGATAGTCCTTTATTGGCCCGCTGGGTTCACCATGCGTATACATATACAGATCGCGCGAAACAGGGTAACGGTTGTCGTTCACCGTTTCGACGGAGGGCAGAACAAATTCACTCTTCGTATTTTTTGCTACAGCGATTAGTTTTACTTCTTTGGTGATGTAACCTAACCCGTCATATCCAATCGCGTTGGGGTTATCACTAACTTCCGCAATAATTCCCTGTGAGGAGGGGAGAAGCAGTGTGTTATCTGAGAAAAAGGATTTGTTTTTCTTATCCCCGAGACGAATGACGGTTTCAAGAAAATACACATGCGTTCCGGAATTGGATTCGCGTGACAAACGGACTATTGGACGGTCTTCACCGCCAACCTCAGACCAATTGTTGATACGCCCTTGATAAATTTTAGAGACTTGATCGAGAGTCAATTGATTTATTGGATTCGATGGATGTACAATCACCCCGATAGCATCGCGCGCAACCACAAATTCAACAGGCTTAAAGTTATGAGTTTCAGCTTCTTTAATTTCTTCCGGTTTAACAGCCCGCGAGGCATTAGCAATATCCACTGTGTTTGTCATTAATGCAGTTATCCCGGTGCCGGAACCACCGCCGGTGACAGAAATACGAATATCCTTGTGCAACCGCTGGTATTCCTCCGCCCAGAGCAAAGCCAGGTTAACCATCGTGTCTGAGCCTTTATTTTGAATATAGGCTGAATCTGGACTATTGGAGGATTGGACAGTTGAAGTAGCCGGGATACATGCGCTCAGCACCACCGTTATTGCGATCAGAAAAATTGCCGCGGATTTCATAAGAACTATTATAATTGATGCAAACCCGGTTCAGGCTGGTAAATCAGCAATTCTCAGTAAGGCTTTTTAAGATGGCCGTGTCAAACCCCATCCCAACCTCCCTCAAGTTCCAAAGAATAGAATTTAGAGGAGAAGAAGTAATTAATGGGTAGAAAAATGTATAATGATTGCACATGGGTAAAATTGTGGGCTGATATTTTTAATTTACAGGATGGTTGAAATGCAGGGAAAAACAGTACTGGTAACCGGATCAACTGATGGCATCGGAAAACAGACCGCATTGGAACTGGCAAAAATGGGTGCAAGAGTTTTATTGCATGGCCGTAATGCAGAGAGAGTTCAGGCGACCGCTGCGGAAATCCGGTCTGCTTCAAGGGCAGAAGTAGACTTTGTGGTGGGAGATTATTCTTCGTTAGCACAGGTGCGCCAGATGGCAGCGGATGTGCTGGTAAAAGTCGGGCAATTGGATGTTCTGATTAACAATGCCGGCGCGTATATGCTGGAACGCCAAATAACTGAAGATGGTTTTGAAATGTCCTGGCAGGTTAATCATTTAGCGCCGTATCTGCTTACTATTCTGCTGTTGGAGCGCATGAAGAGCAACACGCCTTCCCGGATAGTCAATGTTGCGTCGATAATGCATAACCAGGCGCGGCTGGATTATGATAATTTGCAGGGCGAGAAGGAATTCAAACCTTCCCGCGTTTACTGCTTGTCAAAACTGGGAAATGTAATCACCACACTTGACCTCGCGGAACGATTGGCGGGCAGCGGGGTAACCGTCAATTGCCTGCACCCGGGCGTGGTGGATACAAAAATGCTGCGGGTCAGCTTTAGTATACAAGGAACTACACTGGAAAACGGCGCTCAGACTTCGCTTTTCCTGGCCACATCTCCTTCGGTGGAAGGGGTGACAGGCAAGTATTTTGATGACTGTAAAGAGACTGCCCCGTCACCGGTTAGTCTGGATGCCGCCGAACGCCGACATTTCATGCAAGTGACAAATCAGATGTTGGGGTTGTAAGGTTTAGTTACTGTGGGATAAAACCCTAAGGGTCTTCAAGACCCTTAGGGTTTGAAAGCAATTTACAACCAGCCGCGCAATTGCATGGCTTTGACCACTTTATCGATGGCAACCATGTAGGCGGCATCGCGCATATACACTTTTTCCTTCTCTGCCATATCAAGAACGGCAT
>JBAWYZ010000169.1:0-5629 GCA_037143255.1 Leptolinea sp.
CGAACAATGCAATTTTTGATTTTATCCTATCGGTAGGGTAAACGTCAAGGAAAATAAAGTCAATTTCTTTATTTTCAGGTCATATTTCATTTTCTATTACCCAATATTGCAGGAAATCAATCATCCCATGCTGCTAACCTTAATCAGTAACCAGATACCGTACACAAAAGCTAGCGAGCCAAACAATACCAATCCCCGGTTAAGGTACCAGATTATTTTTGGGGAGGGATTGAGGTCAAGTGCTATGCTTCGCAAACCCAGGAGTGCATGCACCAGAACGGTTGTAAGAAAACACCCCTCCATGATTAATACAAACGGATTCTGAAAATACTGCACTACATCATTGAAGGTGAGTAAGCCGCCAGGCGCAATCAGGTGGTTGACAATGAAATGCACCACTAGCAGACCAAAGATCAACCCACCTGCCAGCAGTTTGATGAACCACAGCAGGGCATTTTCATGGTTTTTGGGGGAAATTGAAGACTGCATGGGTTTACACTCCGCCAAACATTCGGAAACCAAAGAAAATAATAATACCTGCCGAAATGACGGCACCAAAAATTAGCATCATCACCTGGTAGCGCACACCTATCCCGAAACTGGTCAATCCAATGCGCACCCCATTAATTCCGTGAAGCACACCGGCAGCGATGACCAGAAGTTCACCAACAGCGAAAATTGGGTTTTTCACCAGCGCTATGAAACCGTCATATGCCTGCTGACCTTGCGTCAACTGACCCAGCATGATCAGGTGCAGAATAAAATAAAGCGACAAGCCCAGCGCGGTTATGCGGTTGATAATAAATCCCCACGAACTGATGGAGCGGCCACGCGGATCAAACCACTGATAGAAGTTTTTTGAAGAGGGTGTGCTTTTCATGCTCGCTTTCCCTTGCCGCCAAACCATTGTTTAAAATTCTTTTGCATAAGTTGTTTTCGCAAATCCATGATTCGATACCCAGGCTCAACATTTGATGGGCATACTGCTGAACACTCAAATGCGCTGTGACAGCGCCATGCACCTGTGTGATGATCTGCAAGGTCAATTTCAGCCGTATCGATACTGGCTGCCAGAGCTTGTTGCAAGGCGGCCAGCGAAGCCGGTCCCAGATATTCATTGTCCGTTAATGCAACCGGACAGGCTGAGACGCATAATCCGCATTCGATGCAATCCACCAGACGCTCCAAATTTGCACTTTCATCTGCCACCGGTTCATACAGCAAATTGTCTTGCCGGTTTGTAGCAACCTGGGGGGGGTGCATCCTCTCGATATCCTCGAAGAATCGGGAGAGATCCACAACCAGGTCGGAAACTACCGGGAAATTTCGCAGCGGTTCCACCCTCAAAGTCCCATTATTACGGGTGACTTCACGGATTGGAGTGATACAGGTCAGTTTTTCAACACCATTTACCCGCATGCCACAGGCGCCGCAGGTGGAATGGTGACAGGCATGACGGAAGGTGAGGGTATGGTCTTGAAATGCCCAGATTTTTTCCACGGCATCCAATACAGTCTCATCAGGGGAAATCTCGACAGAAAAATCTTGCCATTCGGCTGAAATTTCATCCTGCCTTTGACGGGGAATGCGGATGGTAATTTTCCATGTTATTTCGATCATAGGGCGGGCTGCCTGAAATAAAAAGTTCGGTATGAGTCAAGCACAAATTCACTGGTCTGACATTGAGAGGAAATATTGAATTTCGAACTCACCAGATCAGCGGTTTTTTCAGCCATCACCCGGCAGGTTGTGGCTTTTCCGCCGGTTATCGTGATAAACCCTTTCAAACCCTGGTCAGCTTCATGGTCGTAACATTTGAAAGTGCGGGAGAGGCTGCGGGCGTCGGTGCCGGATTGGATCAGGGGGCGAGCTGACATGTAACTACCGCGCCATCCGGCTTGCCTTACAGCAGGCACCATTTCTGCCGCCCTATCCACCATTTGCTGTACCTGACCGGCATCAATCGGTATGTAATCCACATCTTCCACTTCAAAAGATGTGGTTCCAATAACAGCCATACGGCGCTGAGGAAGGATGATATCGCCGTCGCCAGGGAGAGCCAGCCGATTAATGGGTCGGTTGATCAGCCGTTGGTTGAAGGCGACCATTACTCCCGGGGTAGGGATGACTGGTACATTGACTCCGGCCAGCGCCGCGATTTTTCCAGCCCAGGCGCCAGTTGCATTGATAATGACATCTGCATTTAGTTGAATTCTCTGATTCGTATGGCGGTTTATAACAGTGATATTAGTTGCCCTTGATTGTCCGTCAACATGGATCCCATCCACTTGATGGTAAGTGAAAAAGACAGCCCCCCGGTTTTTTGCGCTGGCGGCAAATGCCAGTCCAAGCCGCAACGGGTCAAAGGTACCATCAGGGATTTCAAAACCGCCCAGAACCGATGGATTAATGGCGGGTTCTCTGGCAAGGATTTCGGAACTTTCCATCCAACGTACCGGGATGCCGCACTTTTCAGCTCCAGCCTGGTAATTATCTCTAAATTGAAGTTCTTCTTGTGTAATGGCAACAGCCATTCCAAGATTGAACTCCATACATTGCCGGGCTATCCGGCGCAAGATGATATTTTCTTCAATACACTCGATGGCAGCTTCCTCATCGTTGACACAATAGCGACCACCGGAATGCAATAGTCCGTGCGTGCGGCCGGATGTACCACTGCAAATCTCTCCACGTTCCACAACTGTGACAGAGAAACCGCGTAGAGTCAGGTCATAGGCAAGCGCGCACCCAGTAAACCCGGCTCCAATGATCAGGACTGTTGGTTTAGAAGACATACGGTTATTCAATCCAGTCAAAAGAGCGGGTGATGGCTTTTTTCCAGCCGGAATACAAGCGTTCTCGCTGGGATATTTCCATATTGGGTTTCCAGGTTTTATCGACAGACCATTTAGAACGTAGTTCTTCGAGCGAGCTCCAAAAACCAACCGCCAACCCCGCCGCGTAAGCGGCTCCCAGAGCAGTGGTTTCAGCCACTTTTGGACGGGTCACCGGAACGTTGAGCATGTCCGCCTGGAATTGCATTAATAATTCATTTACAACCATGCCACCATCCACTTTCAGGTTTTTCAGGTCAATACTCGAATCGGATTTCATGGCATTCAAAACTTCGCAGGTCTGGTAAGCCGTAGCTTCCAGGGCGGCTCGGGCAATGTGTCCGCGGTTGATATAGCGGGTTAGCCCGACGATCACACCCCGCGCATCGCTGCGCCAGTAAGGAGCAAAGAGACCTGAGAAGGCCGGGACAATATAAATTCCCCCGTTATCTTCTACACTGTTGGCCAGGGTCTCGATTTCGCTCGATTTTTGAATGATACCCAGATTATCCCTCAGCCATTGAACCAATGCGCCAGAAATAGCGATGGAACCTTCCAGGCAGTAAACTGCTGGCTGATCTTCGATCTGGTAACCGAAAGTAGTGAGCAATCCATTTTTATTGGCGACAGGCGAAGTGCCAGTGTTCATCAACATAAAGCAACCGGTACCGTAGGTATTTTTGGCTTCACCGGGATTGAAACAGGTTTGACCAAACAAGGCTGCCTGTTGATCTCCTAATAAACCAGCAATCGGTATGCCATCGAGTATGCCGCGTGCTTCACCGAATATATGCGAGGAAGGCATAATCTTTGGCAGAATTTCAGACGGAATCCCCATCAAATTTAATAGGTCTTTATCCCACTCACGGGTATTTAGATTCATTAATAATGTTCGTGAGGCATTGCTGCCATCTGTAATATGCAGTCCGTCTGTTTTGCCGCCAGTCAAATTCCAGGTTAACCATGTATCTATCGTTCCGGCCTGGGCGGTCCCATTGTTGACTGCATCTTTTACTTTTGGAACATTTTCCAGCATCCATTTAATTTTAGGGCCAGAGAAGTACGTAGCCAGAGGCAGACCGGTTTTATCTCGCAGACGGTCCTGCCCGCCTTCTTTGGCCATTTCGTTGCAGATTACGTCTGTACGGGTATCTTGCCAGACAATTGCCGGATAAAGAGGTTGCCCGGTTGTTTTATCCCACATGACGGTTGTCTCGCGCTGATTGGTTATCCCCAGCGCGGCAATTTCGGAAGGATGTATTCCTGATTTTTGCAGCGTGTTAAGAATCACTTCCTGGGTGCGAATCCATATTTCCATGGGATCATGTTCAACCCAGCCGGGTTGAGGATAGAATTGTTGATGTTCTTTCTGGTCAATAGCGACAATTCTGCCGGAACGGTCAAAAATTATAAAACGGGTACTGCTGGTGCCCTGGTCAATTGCAGCAACATATTTGGTCATAAATTTCCTATTGATTGAGATAAATTATTCCCCAGTACTACCGAGGGTGTTGGAAATATTGGCCTTCAATGAATCAAGATCATTTATTACCAGAACCCCCTCTCCTTTTGATGTGACCCGAGTTTGAGGCAGGCTGTAATACCGGAAACGGACAGGTTCAATCGCATTTGCAAGGCACATCAACTGAACTAGCTGATTGTTATTCAGGTCGGTTGCAAATCCATCTTCCGCTTGGGAAATAAAACTTCTTAAAAATGTGACGGGGTCTTGCTGGGATGCCAGCGTTCTGAAGGAATTAATCACATCATTTTGCCGAAGAATGCGGTCCCATTCTCCAAAACTTTCAGCGCTTTTTACCGTTGTGTATTTACGGACCAGGGCTCCATCCAGTTTTTGCCATCCACGCTGCATATCAAACTCATCAGAAACATACGTTTCTCCGACCTTGACATCCATGGAGCCCATCAGATTGACGTAGTTTTCAACGGCGGATGTGTCAATTACCATGTAATGCGCGGCAAGGATACCCAGGTTTTCATTGATCATTTGAGCATCAGCGTTGGATGCTCTGGAAATGGCGTCTGCATTACTGCGTTCAACACTGTAGACCGTATCAAAAGCATTTGCCAGCGAGCTTTCCGTTAACCCGTATAGTAACAGATTGGAAGCAGACATCGAAAGTTCTGGGGGAAGCGCGTACACAGTTATGCGCTCACCGCTGAAATTTACCTGGATAATTCGAAAACCAATGGCGCCGTCTTTCTTAAGATCCAACGAGGTTACATCAGTCCCTACAACAAGGAGGATATAAGAACCTGTAGTACCGCATACTTTCTTTAATGGTCCCGGAGTTTCGGGTGGGCCAGGAGTATTTAAAACTTCCGGCGAGGAAGCTGGGGGGGTGGGGGGGGTGATATTGGGATTGGAAATATCAGGCGTTGCGGTCAAAATTCTCTGCGGAGTTGATTTCCCCGGGGTTCCATCTATCGGTGTTTCAGAACCCATCGCAGCCAGCGTGGATTGCGATATAAAAGGCTGACGGTAGAAAAGTTGGTAGGCAATAATCCCTGCGACAGCTCCCAGAACAATGAAAATTCCCAGGAGGATCAGGATTGCAGTTCTACCTTTCATAAATGATGGCTCCTACTCTTTTAATACCACAAATTACCGGGGATATACTACACAAGCAACTATCTAATTTTATACCAGATTGAAGAATAGGGATAATTCAATTGCAGACAAAAAACCGGCGTGGTTGCCTATCCCAGGTATGAAAATCATGATTTTCATAAAGCAATCTCAATTCAGCCGGATTTCGGAATTGCTCAAAAAA
>JBAWYZ010000170.1:0-5613 GCA_037143255.1 Leptolinea sp.
GCGTACAGCCTTTTTCACGCATAAAGTCATCGTTACAGAAAAAACCATGGGTGTCTTCGTGTGCTAGATACAGGTTCTGCAAAACGGTCATACTGGGCACAAGGCTGAATTCCTGAAACACCATGGCAATACCGAGTTTATTTGCTCCTAGCGGTGAATCATAATGAACGACATTTCCATTGATTTCAATAGTTCCTTCATCACTGGTATAAACCCCACTGATTATTTTCATCAGGGTTGATTTTCCCGCGCCGTTTTGCCCAACTATTCCATGTACTTCCCCTCTACGCAGTGTGAAATCAACACCGTGAAGCACTTCGATACGGTTAAACGATTTCTTGATGCTGGTTGCAGCAAGAATCAAATCAGAAGTATCGGAAAGATTAGGATTAGTAGTTACCATTTTGGCCATTCTGTCTTTCTTCCGTCTGAAGTGTAAATACCCTCCACTACTGGCTGACCATTGGTAAGTCCAGAGACAGGCACAACATACGCGCGGGTAACAAAAGCCTGTACCCGAAAACCAAAAATCACACTATCCCCGACTTCAACTTTCTGGTTTCCATCCGGCGCCAAAATTCCATAATAATCAATGGCACTGGGAGGCGGGATTTTTACCGAAATTGATTGCTTCATTGCTATTTCACCGGTTTTACCGGTCAACACATGGATATCGTAATCCGGAAAGACCGGGTCGATATACAATCCACCACCGAAGCAATATGGGTGGCCATTGTGGATGTGTGAAATCTCTGAAAGGTATAAAACCGCCGGGTCTTCCGGAAGATCTTGCACTGCATGTAGAGGAGTGGTTCCTGTTAGACTGTGACCTGGTTCCACTTGAGTGGCACCGGCATTGGCAAGCATCTCCATCACAACTTTAGACGTGGTGCCCGGCGCATTGACCTCTACATTACTCCGGCCGGCTTTCTGTAACACAGATAGAGCTGTTTCAAGGGTCTTCAAGTTAGGGGTAGGGTTGACTGAAAGGGTTTTACCATCAAATAAAAGCGCAGGGAAGGTGGTAATGCCAGCAAAATGAGCATTCGGCAAAGCGTCCATACGGTCAGCAACGGCGAGAATATCTTCAGCATGAAAACCACCTTCATGCCCCATATAGAAGATATCGCCAGAGGCAAACAATCGTGCCAACAAAGCCTGGTTTCGGCCGATATTACCGGCAGCCTTTGCTGCAGCTATCGCCTTTTCATCATTAAAAACTGTCCAGTATGCGGGTATAAAGCTGGCGGCAGCCGTCGTTTCGCTTACGGGAATTTGAACAAGATGCCCGATGTGGCCTACTTTATAACCAGATTGGTGTATGGGAATCGCACAGCTCATATCCACTGCAACATATTGATTCAGCCCGTGTTGAGCAAGAACCCCCATCGCTTTTGGGTTACGTCCAAATTGCTTGGTCATCGGGAATACCTTGAGCCCAAAGCGCTTGCCCTCGGCTGCCAATAAAGCAGCATTTTTGCCCATGGTATCCAGGTCAAGCACATAACTATTGGGAGGGATTTTACCTTCCTGATGTAAGGCAATAGTTGCTTTAATAAATTCAGGATTACGTTGTAAAAGTTTTAATAAGAACATATCAACCTCCAGCGGATTTGGTCCGTCGCTACCGCTCTATTTCTTCGCGGAGAGAGAGTGAAACTGCAATGACGATAATAATACCGCGGGCAATCATTTGTTCTGAAACAGTCAACCCGAGGAGTAATAGTCCATTGTTTAGAATACCCATAACTACTGATCCGACAATCGAGCCGATTATGGAGCCTTTTCCGCCGCTGAATGCGGTTCCGCCAATAACCACTGCAGCAATAACGGTCAAAAGGTCGTTTTCACCAAGGGTATAGCGGGCACCGTGTAGACGGCCGGCATATAGAATGCCTGCAACGGCAGCCGCCAGAGCGCTTATGACCATAACAGCAATGCGAATATTATCCGTACGTACGCCGGAATATCGGGCGGCCGAGCGGTTGCCACCGGTTGCCGTAACAGCCCGTCCAAAGGGAGTTTTTTCTAGTACCAGATAGCCTATGGCAGCAACAATAATAGTCCAGAGAAATAAAGTGGAAAAAGCGCCAATATTACCAGAGCCAAAAACAAAATTATAGGTGGTATTGGTTATGGGCGCTGCTTGCAAGTTTGTGATCATACGTGCCATGCCGCTGATTACACCGGATGTCCCCAGTGTGACTAGGAATGCAGGAATGCGGACTTTGGTTGTCACTAGGCCATTAATTAAGCCAGCCAATAAGCCCACTCCTAATCCCGCCATAACTGCAACAAAAATACTCTGGGTGTTAAGCAGAACTGCAGTTACTAAAGCAGAAAGCGCAACTGTGGATCCAATGGAAAGGTCAATTTCACCCGCGGTAATAGTAAACGTCATTCCTACAGCCATAATCGAGACCATAGCTGTCTGACGCAGAATATTCATTAAGTTATCACTACTGAGAAAACCCTTGTCACGTAATGCTATAGAAAAGAAAAGAAGGATAACTATGAAACTCAGATAAACCACATAGTTACGAAGCTCAATAGGCTTACCTGATAATCGCTTTTTAATATTTTCCATAGAGATGTACTCCTACAATTTTTTCGTTGTCTTTTTGAAAAAAAATACTCAAAAACAGATACGATATGCGGGGTACGGAAAGTGGAAATCAGGTATTCACGCCACCCCCGTACCCCGCGATTTGTAATTTGAAAAAAACGCTTTTTACTTTTCGAGAGCCTTCATAATGTTCTCAGGGGGATCGAGGTTCAGGGCTTTCTTCCAGGCATCTGCCAGATTGTCTTTCTTGACCTTCATCAAATCGACAACGACAAATGGATAGGTTTCTTTGCCCAATAGTTTGAGAGCGGCTTGGTCAGCCATGGTTACGCCGATAGAGTAAGGCATATCAATGGTTTTTCCGTACATATTGCCACCTTGGGCCATATCGAGGTCATTATTGGCGCCAAGATCTTCAGTAATCACTTTGATGTCAGTGCGGTTTGCGCCACGCAGAGCTGCAATTACACCTTCTGCCGCAACATCCCATGCTACATAGATGCCGTTAAGGTCGGAATGTTGGGTAAGCATAGCCGAAGCTACTTCTTCAGTTTTAGGTTCTTCGGTGAAACCGCCGGCAGCCACTACTTTGATGTCAGGATATTTTGATTTAATCTGACAAATGAAGCTGCGGTCACGGTTATTGGTTACGAAATAATCAGCATCATGATAAATGAAACCAATCTTTCCTTTTCCACCAATGGCTTCAGCCATCAAATCGGCTGAACCGCGCCCCATACCATAATGGTCGCCAGTGACAATACCGACATATTGTTTGCCGGCCTCATATTTATCGGCGCCGTTATCCGCGAACACAAGCACGACGTTTTTATCCACAGCGGGCTGGAAAGCCTGAGCGCCGGATACCGGATCAACAACCAGGGTAAGAATGATATTGGGTTTTAACGCCAGGGCTGTTTCGACATCCGTAGCCTGTTTTGCCGGGTCGAATTGGGCATCGCCAGTGGCAACAATTTTGATACCGAGTTTTTCAAATTCGGCTTTGGCGCCACTGGTTAAACCGTTGTACCACTCGCCTGCTCCCGCCCAAAGTAGTGCGGCAGTGTAATTGCCTTGTTTCACTTTTGCGATATCTTCATCGGTAAGCTTGATTTTACTAGCGGCGGTGGTAACCTCGCCATTTGGGCCTTTGGAGTAGGTATCACTATACTTGGCACAATCGATTCCCATTTTTGCAAAATCGATCTCTTCACTGACGGCAGGTTTTTCAGCCGGGGCAGTGGTAGGGGCGGCTTGAACCGCAGTTGGTTCCTGAGCAACCGGTTTTTCAGCCGGCTTTTCTACTGGAACAACTGGAGCCACTGGGGCAGTCTGGGGTGCACACGCGGAAAGAAGCATGGCAGAGATCACCAGAAAAGATAATACTGTTAGTTTGGTTTTCATTTTATTCTCCTTGTTTATGATTTTTGTGGATTTGGGGAAATTTCAACGTTTATCAATAATCATCCTTTCTGTTCGCGGGCATGGAATCATGAAAGTTTGCGGACAATATAGAAATCCGATATGTTATGCAGCAGGTTGATCATGGCTCCTAATACGGTGGCATGATACCCTAGAGAAGATACCAATATTGGTGGTATGCGTGGGATGCGGTTGCGTAATAAACGATTGAGAGGTTCAATAAGAAAATCTGACGATTGTGAGACACCACCATTCAGAACCAAAACTTCTGGGTCAAAAAAAGTTATGACGGCTGCAATGGCAATAGCAAGATACGCCACTGTGTCATCCACTACCTGGATAGACCATTCTTCACCTTTGCGATACGCATCAAACACATCTTCTGATGTAACTGTTTCGGCATTCTTATGCCCGGAGTCTTTTAATATGTCTCGCGCCCTTTGGGCGATCCCTGTTCCTGCTGCAAGCAGTTCCAATGCACCAAAGCCGGGGTATTCCTTCTCCAGATATTCACGGCCAGGAATGAGGTATCCGATTTCACCAGCCATCTCGTTAGTGCCTCGGTAGATAGCGCCGTCGATAACCACACCAGCCCCAATCCCGGTCCCGATATTCAATACGACTAAATTGTTAATTTCACGACCGGCGCCAAACCACATTTCACCCAGGGCCGAAAGATTCACGTCGTTATCAACAATTACCGGTACATTGAACTGTTTTGCAACTCTTTCAGCCAGTGGGAAATTCCGCCATTCAAGACTGGGAGCCCATTCGACAACCCCTTTATCATGGAAGGTTACCCCTGGAACACCGATACCGATACCCATAATAGGGATAGAAGTTCCTTTTGCAAATGCGATTAATTCCTCCAACATGTTCGTAACCAGGGCATAACTACCTTCGCCCTTGGTGCCATTACGATGAATCATCTTTTCATAAAGAATATCTCCACCCAGGTCACTGACCGCGCCGTAGAATTTTGTTCCGCGCAGATCTAAACCGATAGTAAGACGCTCTTTGGAATTGAGGGTAACGAGCGAACGCTTGCGGCCTCCGCTCCATTCCTTTTCCTTGATTTCCACCACAAACTTTTCACTGATCAAATCGTCAATAATTCGCATTACTGTAGGTAAGCTAATTTTCAATTCTTCTGCAATGAAGGTACGCGAAGTTTGCCCAGTGTGACGAATTAATTCGAGGACAGCGGTTCGGTTCACGCCGCGCATTTCTGTTGCAGTGATGGTGCGGATAGTTTTCATGCTTGGGCAGGGGAGATCGAGAAGTTATTAACGTTAAGTAACAGATATTAACATTATGTAAGTATAATAGCAGATAGATTGAATAAATGCAATACCCAATTTCCTAATTCCCTTAACAAAAATTACCGCCTTTCAGCTGTTGGGATTTCATACTTACGGCATTAAAATCCCCGATGCCTGCTGAGCGCTCACCTGATGGATTGATTTTAGGTAGTAAAATAAATAGTTTTGCAACTTACTCCCCAAATATCTCTGAGAGGATCGTGTTTAACCGGCGCTCCAGCACTGCATATGAAAAATGATGGCTGGCTAGTTCGTAATTGTAATTGGCCGTTTCTTCGGCCATGGTTGGATTCTCTAACACCT
>JBAWYZ010000171.1:0-5588 GCA_037143255.1 Leptolinea sp.
TCTTCTTTTGAGGCAGATATGTCTAATTTACCGTTTATTCAATCAACTGATTTTTCGACAAGGGTTGAAAAATCCGAACTTCCTGTATTGCTTGATTTCAACGCAGAATGGTGTGTGCCCTGCAAGCGCATGGCGCCAATTCTTGAAAAGCTGGCTGATGATTGGGCAGGTAAAGCCGTCTTTTATCAAATTGATGCAGATGAAAGCGCCGATCTGACCACCAAGTTCGGTGTTATGAGCATTCCAACAGTAATTATGTTAAAAGCGGGCAAAGAAGTTCAACGCACCACCGGCTTGCAAAACCGGGAAAAACTCGTTGAACTATTCTCTGCACATCTGTAGGGGAAAAATGACTGAACCCCCCAAAAAACTTTGCGCTTATGGCCTTTGGCCAAGCCCGATGACGGCTACTGCAGCCGGCCAAAAACTCCGATTTGATGATGTTCAATTTGACTCATCTGGCAATTCAGTATTGTGGGTGGAAGGTAGATCGAATACCGGGGTACTGGTTCGCCAGGGCGACAACGATGCCCGCCGTGATCTCACTAGCAGTGGACAATCCGTTCGCGGAGGTATCGGGTATGGCGGTGGCGAATTCACCAGCGCAAACGGCGCTGTGTTTTATACAGAAAAAAGTGGGCAGCTCTTCAGGCTCAATCTTGATTCTGGACAACCCACAGCCATAACCCCATCTTTTGGAGCGTTTGCCGATCCACAAGTTTCTCCGGATGGGCAATGGGTGATGGCTGTTTTCTCGGATGGAAAAACTGACCTTCTTAGCCTGATCCCTTCCAATGGACAAGAATGGCCGGTTCAACTTGTGCATGGCGCTGATTTTTATACAACGCCCAGGTGGCATCCCGGCGGCAAGATAATCGCCTGGGTGGAATGGAATCACCCAAATATGCCGTGGGATGGGACGCATCTGATGCTTGGGCGCCTGGAAGGCAGCCCTCCCCGATTGATCGACTCACATATTGTTGCCGGTGATCAGGATACCCCGGCTCTCCAACCGCAGTTTTCTCCAGATGGTAAGTATCTTTCTTATTTGATATCTAATGGAGAATGGGAGGACTTGATTCTGCTTGAATTACAGACCGGCCAATCCAGAGTACTTATTAATGGCGACAGGTTCCACCTAACTCAGCCTACCTGGGTGCAGGGGATGCGGTCGTATGGATGGACCTATGATAACCAAGAGATTGTCTATATTCAAAATATCGGGGGGAATTCGACTCTTTGGAGAGTTGAAATTGAAGGTGGAGAGACCATCCAAATTGATAGCTCACCTTATACCTGGATAACGCAGATCAGTGTTTCACCAACTTCAACCGACGCTGTATTCCTGGGTTCAGCTCCCGGTATTCCCACCCGCGTTTTGAGGAAAAACGGCAATCAAATAAAGATCATCGCATATAGCGATGCGGAGCGGCTGCCGGCTGGCTACTATCCAGCGGCTGTTCCATTAGAATGGACTGCGACTGATGGCAGCCCGGTGTATGGAACCTATTACGCACCAACTAACCTGGAATATACATCCAACGGATTGCCGCCGGCGATTGTTTACATCCACGGCGGTCCAACATCCGAGCAACCAGTAACCTTCAGTTCAGAAAGAACTTACTTTACTTCGCGCGGGTATGCCTGGCTTGATGTTAATTACCGGGGCAGCAGCGGGCATGGGCGAGCCTATCTGCAAACGCTGCGCTTTCAATGGGGGTTGGTTGATCGTGAAGATGCCGCCAGTGGAGCCAATGCGTTAATCTCCCAGGGATTGGCTGATCCGCACCGGTTGATTATTCGGGGGGGCAGTGCCGGGGGATATACTGTCTTGAATACACTTATCCACTTCCCTGGCCTGTTTAAAGCAGGTATCTGCCTGTACGGGGTGAGCAACCTTTTCACCCTGGAGCAAGATACCCACAAATTCGAGGCTCATTACAACGACAGTTTGCTCGGTCCATTGCCGGAAGCTGCCGATAAATATCACGCCTGGTCGCCCGTTTTCCACGCCAGCCAGATCAGCGATGCCTTGGCGATTTTCCAGGGAAGTATTGATAAAGTAGTCCCCCCATCCCAATCGGAAGAGATTGTCAGCGCATTGCAGCGCAAGGGAATTCCTTTTCTTTACAAACTATATGAAGGAGAAGGGCATGGTTTCAGAAAAGATGAGACCCTGGCCAGCTTCTATTTTGAAGTGGAACGCTTCTTGCAACAATTTGTGATATTCGCGCCATAGTATTTGTCATTCCGCTCGCGAATATCACTTTGTATTTCAAATCCGCCTCCCCGGTGCAAGACGCCATGCTATTCTCATGCCTGGGAATGGTGGGAAGGAAAGAGAGGTTCCACTTTGAATAAAAAAACGTTATTAACTCTTCTCACCCTATTTATGCTGGTACTTTCCACGGCCTGCGAACGCCCATCGACCATTATTCCTATTGCAGCGACCGCAGAAAAAGAAGCCCCAGCCACCACGCCTACCCTGATGATAAAAACTCCGGTAAAAGTTGCCACCCAGGCATCCGGGTTTCAAGAAATCCTAAACGCAACACAAACAGCCGTTGCCACCATCCGGTTCGCCACATTGACAGCCGCCGCATTAGCCACTAAAACCCCAGATATGATGATTTCTGGCACACCGGGCACTCCCGGAACCTCAGGAGCCCTTTCAACCCCCATGGCGCTTGGAACTATTTACCCGGCCACAGAAACTCCTGCGGGTGGAACGCCTGGCCCTGCCGGCACTCCCGGCGTAAGCGGAACCCCATCAGCCGCCGGATTATCGACCATGGCAGTCCCCACAGCAACAAAATTCGTCCCGAATTTCCCAGTTATCCCGGGTGTCCCCACATTTGGTGTAATGAGTGTCATCGGCGATAGTACAGTTACGATTATGACATCGGAATTTCCAGCGAAAACACAATACACCGTTCTTATGGGTCCATCTGGTTCGCGAGGGCTTGGCGGAACGCTACTTGGAAATTTTAATACAGGTGCGGGTGGTCAAATGCTGCTCACCTTCAATATTCCAGCAACTTTGAGAGGCTTCTCACCGATTGATATCCGCATCGTATTTCCGGATACCCGCTTCACCTTCAACTTCTTCTACAACATAACTGCTAATTAATTTTATATCCAATCATCCGGCTCAATGTGGACGTAAGCCCGGTCCACTTCAGGAAACTCTTCCAGCCGCTCAATCACCAGGTCGCTAATTGTATGGACTTGATTGAGCGGCATGTTTCCATCTACATTGACATGTAAATCTACCACTAATCGTGGTCCAATATATTCCGTTATGGCATGGTGCACCCGAATCACACCTGGGATAGATTCGGCCGCTGCTACCAATTGCTCGCGCAACTCGACAGATGCCCCGGCCCCGGTTAAGAACCCCAGATTTTCACGGGCGGCATTAAAAGCTGCTTTGAAAATCCAAACCGCAACCAGAACGCCCGCAATAGGATCAGCTAGAGGATGAATAAACCATGTTCCAAGTATGCCTACAAAAGCGGCGGTAGAGGTCAAGACATCACTCAAGTTATCGGCTGCAGTTGTTTCCAGAGTGGGGCTGTGAATCTTTTTCGCAATCCGGCGAATCCAGACAAACATACCAGCTTTTATCAGGGCAGCGCCCAGCAAGACAAATATCGGTAGGCCAATTTCGATCTTCGATCCACCCATCATAAATCGTTCAATAGAAGCGCTTACTGCAGCATAACCCGCATAAGTCATAGATACGGTAATCATCAACCCGACCAGTGGCTCAAAACGGCTGTGCCCCTGAGGATGTCCCAAATCAGGCGGGCTCAGCGCCATCCATAACCCTAGAATCATAAAAAAAGAATACAGCACATCAGAAGCAGAATTCGCAGCATCGGCAAACAGGGCAACGGATCCGCTCAGATATGCAGCAAACCCTTTTGAGACAAGCAAAAGAACATTTCCGCTGATTGTGACAATTAAAGCGTTTCGGTAAAGGTTATGTTCTACGGGGTTGGATTTATGGGTACGAATCCACTGCATTTGATAATATCTCCATTAAAAAGGTCTCGAAAAGCGCCTTTCTTATCAAATATGCTTCGAAAAGGTGCACCTTTGAGACCGTTGAAAAATTGCTCAACGCTGCGGGCTGAGTGCTCCGCCCGATAATAAAAAGTTGCCTATTGCGCCATAAACTCTTTCAGATAAGCCAGTAACGCGTCACTCCTGGTTATCTCACCTATGGGAACAACACAGAAGGTTTTATCTTTCAAATCCCACATCCGTTTAGTGTTTTCTCAGCCGTACCATCGCTTTTGTCTGCGCACCTAAAATCACCTGAGCTCCTTCCACAGGTTAAGGAGCAAACATGGGGGACACAGATATATCCTTAAAGATTATCGGTTAGCGAAGGAAAAAAGATAAGATAACCAACACTCCTACAAACCCGGCAACTAGTATGCCCATGCTCTGCAGGTCTTTCTTGATATAGGTGTAGTCCGGATTAAATTCGCTACTCGGGCGGACCACTGCTGCAATTGTTCTCCCGGTATTTTCACTACTGGGAGAGGTGAAAGTGACTTGTCGCTTTTGTTTTTTTGCCATAATAATTCATCCTAAAATAGATTTAATTGTTTTTCATAACCGCAGAGACTACAATTCTCCGGTTATCAACCATGTAAGGGTAACACGAAATTAGCGTAATAACAGCATCAGATGTTGGAGACATCACTTCAACCTGACTGGGCAGAACAATGCGATTTTGGTTGATAACATACATGTAAGACCGCAGATTGGTGAAGATGGTAATAGTATCACCAGATTTCAATTTGTCCAGATCACGGAAGATTTCGCCGAAAACATCATTATGGGCTGAAAGCACCATGTTGCCATTTTCGCCCGGATTTGGGGTTCCAATATGCTGACCGACACCCTTTTTCAACTGCTCCCAACCATCCCCTTGCACTATCGGGACATCAATTGAAATCGCTGGAATTTGAATCCGCACCGCCTGTTCCGGACTCGGAGTCGGCAGCGGTAAGGCAGCCATAGATTGAACCAACGGCCGTAAATGTGCCGGGATTTCGTCTTCATTAGGCTGAACACCACCCGGCGCGTTGGGAGGTGTGTGACCAGATGGCAATACCACCGCTCGAATGATAGCTGTTGGAGCCAGAGTAGGCTGCACTAAAGAAGCAGATACTTCTTTATTTAGATTCTGAAGCAACGTTACTCCATTTACCAGAATGAAAATCAATCCAAGTACAGCCGTCACCTCAATGCCGATTAACAGCCGATCTATCCAAATCTTACGATTAGAGCGTGACGGAGCCGTGTCTTTTGCCTCACCCGAATCGGTCAATATTCGGCCGGGGTTGTAGTTATCTTCGCCTTTCCGCTCGGTTGAAATCCGCCCAGTCCGGCGATAATACTCCAGGCGTTCACGGCGAGCAGCCATACGCTTTCTAGCCAATAGAGCTTGGATTTCTGCTATTGATAAATCATCAACTGAGCGGTTGTGTGCCACGGGCGCCCCAAATTTTTTTTTAGAATGGAAAGGAATTTATTGGTTGGCAAAAATTATACTTCAGAAAATACGAGCG
>JBAWYZ010000172.1:0-5588 GCA_037143255.1 Leptolinea sp.
TTTGGGGCGACAGCGCCCTGACTGGAAAATCAGTAGAAAGTGATTTAATGTCCGGGAAAAAATCACTACCTACTTTGCTCGGGCTTATGATAGATGGAGAATTCAAACGGCGCTGGAAAAAACGTCCATTTTGCAGCGAAGAGATTCCCGAACTATCCGAATTTCTAGTTCGTGAAGGAATTCAGAAAAAAGTCGAAGCTGAAGCCGCAAAATATACCCACCTTGCTACTGAATCTTTGAACCGGTTGGATGTCCATAATGATGCTCTTTATGCTCTTCACGCATTGGCGGATGGATTACTATCTCGTAAAAAATAGCCGTACAAAGATAAATCGATTGGTTTTTATTATGCCCTAAAATAAACTATTCGAGAAAGTATGGAGTTGAATAAGGTGGCAGTGCAATTCGTGGGTAATTGAATCCTATCGTCTTTGCAGTCATCACATGTTTCAATTTTTCGATCGGGCGTATGCAACAAATTATTATTGGTTTGTCCAAGATTTTCAGAAGGAATATGTCCATAATGCGGACTTCGTTCCCGTAATTTGGCTGATTACATCCCAACTATTCATTGGTAGACAAATATTTCAACCTTCAAACTAATTTATTTTCGCGGGGCGGCCGGTTAATCCACACAGTGTGCCTCACTAGAAAATGTTGCTTTACCTACGCGCAAACATAATATCCCACTGTGCGGTATAATTCACATTGATTATGGCATCTATAACCCCCGAAAACCCCACCCCTGTTGAAGAACCTGTCCACGTAGATCAAACGGTCGATATTGACCACGAAATGCGTACAGCCTATCTCGATTACGCCATGAGCGTAATCGTTGCCCGCGCTTTACCGGATGCCCGGGACGGACTCAAACCGGTTCACCGGCGTATTTTATTCGGTATGTTGGAACTGGGTAACCGCTCCGGTTCTGCTTATAAGAAATCCGCCCGTATCGTCGGTGAAGTACTGGGAAAATTCCATCCGCATGGCGATATGGCTGTGTATGATTCCATGGCCAGAATGGCGCAGGATTTTTCCATGCGCTACCCTTTGGTTGATGGACAGGGCAACTTCGGCTCCATTGATGGCGACTCCCCGGCGGCAATGCGTTATACCGAAGCTCGCCTGGGTCAAATTGCGGAAGAACTCCTGATTGATATTGACAAAAATACGGTTGATTTCGTTGACAACTTCGACGCTACCCTGAAAGAACCCTCCGTTTTGCCTGCACGGCTGCCAAATTTGCTGCTAAACGGCTCATCTGGTATTGCAGTTGGAATGGCCACCAATATTCCGCCGCACAATTTGCGTGAATTGATCAAGGCCATCAATTATCTTATTGAGCACTACGAAACCATCGACAAAATCACCCCAGATGCTTTGATGGAATTCCTGCCCGGGCCAGATTTCCCGACCGGCGGCGTGATTGTCGGAAATGAAGGCATCCGTCAGGCATATTCCACTGGACGCGGCCGCATCGTGCTGCGCGGACTGGCGCATATTGAAGAAATCCGTGGTGGACGCTCCGCGATTGTCATCACTGAAATTCCATATCAGGTGAATAAGACCACCCTCATCGAGCGCATAGCTGAACTGGTACGCGAAGGCCGCATTGATTCTATTACCGACCTGCGAGATGAATCAGACCGGCGTGGGATGAGTATTGTCATCGAACTTAAACGCGGCGCTGAACCGCGCAAGGTTCAGAATCAACTTTTCAAATTTACCGCGCTGCAATCCACTTTTGGTGTCATGTTGCTGGCATTGGTTGACGGCGAACCGCGGACTCTGTCTCTCAAACGAGCGCTCCAAATTTACATCGAACACCGCCGCACGGTCATTACCCGACGGTCCCAATATGATTTGGATAAAGCCCGCGCCCGGATGCACATCCTGGATGGGCTGCTCATTGCGCTTGCCAATCTGGATGAGGTAATTGCCACCATTCGCCGTTCTCCGGACGCCGAAACCGCTAAAACCCGCTTGATGACCAAGTTTAATTTGACAGATATTCAAGCGCAGGCCATTCTGGATATGCAATTACGCCGTTTGGCCGCCCTGGAACGTGAAAAGATAGAGAAAGAGGCCAAAGAGGTCAAAAACCTCATTACCTATCTGGAAGATTTATTGGCGCAACCCAAGAAAATATTAAAGGTCATTCAGGACGACCTGAAGCAGATCAGTGATAAATTCGGTGATGAACGGCGGACGCGCATCGCCCATGATGCCACTGAAAAGCTGGAAGAAGAAGACCTGCAGGCCGACGTGCCGGTGCTAATTAGCATTACCCAGCGCGGTTATGTCAAGCGTACTCAGACCAGTCAGTACAAGACCCAGGGGCGTGGTGGAAAAGGTGTATCTGGCCAGGGGATGAAGAACGAGGATGAGATTACTATGCTCATTCCAGCCCGCAGCCTGAATACAATTCTGTTTTTCTCCGATCAAGGCAAGGTTTATTCCGAAAAAGCATACCAATTCCCGGATGCAAATCGCACCGATAAGGGCATTCCTATTCAAAATATCCTTTCCATTGGTTCGGATGAAAAGATAACAACTGCCGTCGCCGTCCCGGACTTTGACAAGTCTGAATATTTCACCATGGCCACCGTCAATGGCAAGATCAAACGGGTTGTACTTTCTGAATTCTCAGCCGTCCGCACCTCTGGATTAATCGCCATGGGATTGGAAAAAGGCGATCAATTGGGCTGGGTGCGACTTACCAGTGGTAAAGACGACATCATTTTAGTCACCAAGTTAGGCAAAGCCCTACGCATGAAAGAAACCGCCGTCCGCGCCATGGGACGACCCGCCGCCGGTGTCGCCGGTATTAAACTGGCTGAAGGCGACAAAATCACATCAATGGAAGTGGCGGAACCAGAAGGTTTCTTATTGACTTTAACAGAATTGGGCTTCGGCAAACGTACTCCTATCAAGAGTTACCCGACCAAAGGACGGGCTACTGGAGGCGTTTTGACCATCGATGAAAAAGGTCTTTCCAAAACCGGACCAATTGTTTCTGCTCGCATTGTGCAGTTAACGGATGAAGTCACCATCATGACAAGCGGGGGCGTCATGCTGCGTTTGAATGTGAAAGATATTGCTTCCATGGGACGTGCCAGCCGCGGCGTGCATATCATCAACTTGACCAAGGGGCAATTGGCAGTCTCATTAGCGCGCCTTACCCAACTGGACCTTGCCATCGCAAACCCTGAGAAAACAAAATAGCCATTTATTAAGATTAAAAGGGTCAGGCTGATAAAATCGCCTGACCCTTTTTGATTTCTCGATTTGATCTAGAAAATGGGCAGAATTACTTTTTCCGTTACCAACAGGCAAAAGGAACCCAGTACGCAAGTCAACATGAATATCAAAAAGACGATCACAAACCGCTGGAAGGGAGTCATTCCCAAAAAGCGCGGTGTAGGGGGCTTTGAATCATACTGAGGGAAATCATCCGCTTGAATGGTGGTTTCCCCATAGGGTTGGTCGGTTGTATTTCGAAGATCGTCTAACATGGTAAGCCTCCCGGATTACTCTCCCGGTTTAGGATTTATTATCCTCAGAGAAACATCGCCGGCAGATATTGAAACGTCCTTTCCATCCTTTTGCCTGATCCATAGCAATCCGTCCTGAGAAATTTTCAGGATTGTGCCAGTCAGGTTTTCCTGACCAACACTATTGATATGCACTTCTTCACCTCGAAAAGCCAAACGTTGATTCCAAGCCTGAATAAAATCAGGTGTACTCAGGATTTCTCGCCAGGTAAAGATGAGGCGGATTACCTCCTCTAACAGGTCTAAACGATTGACCGACTTTTCAAAGCTGGATTGTAATGAGCTGGCAGGAAAGATGAATTCATCTTCCGCACGTACAGCCGATGATGCAATATTTATGCCAATGCCAAGAACGATCCCTTCCAACCGGTTTTCCTGCCAGGAAGCTTCTGTTAATATTCCACACACCTTTTTTCGATTGAGCAGAACATCGTTTGGCCACTTTATTTGCGGCTGGGCGGAATAAAGGTCTTCAATAGCCATAGCCACACCCAGGGCACCCAATGGAGCATATAACGGAAGATTAGTATAATTCTGAGGATGAAATATCAGTGAAAATGCCAGCGCTGCCCCTTTGCGGGTGACCCATTTGCGCTGCATTCGTCCGCGGCCGGCGGTTTGCTCATCAGCCACAATCAGACTTCCATCCGGCGCTCCCTGGGATATCCATGCCATGGCATCATTATTCGTGGAACCAGTCACATCGAAATACCGAATATCAGTAACCGGTAGCCCGCTTAGCCGGTCTCGAAGAAGTGATAGATTCAGATTGTCTGGTTTCATAAGTCAGGGTGAAACGAGGTCACAACAATCTTCTGTCTGATTTTGGTGTCCGCAGCCAGGTTATAAGTTTTTCCGGCTCCCAGGTAGAGAGAACCTGGTCCGGCCGCAGCCAGGCACGCCGGGCAACTGATACACCGTACACGGCATTATCCAGTTGATCCACGGCATGAGCATCTGTGTTGATAAAGATCGGAATGCCCATCTCAACAGCCTGACGGACATGTATTTCGTCTAAATCAAGTCGGGAAGGGCTGGCATTGATTTCAAAAGCGACGCCCGAATCCTTTGCCTCTTGCAGAACAATATCCCAATCAAGGTCGGCGCCTTCCCGATTGGGAAGCAGCCTCCCACTGGCATGTCCGATAATATCCACATGCGGGTTACGGATAGCATTTACCAGCCGAGCGGTGATAACCTCTCGCGGCTGGCGTAGAGAGGTGTGCAGCGAGGCCACAACAATATCCAGCCAGGCCAGTGTTTCATCGTCATAATCCAATGAACCATCCGCCTTTATCTCAACCTCGCTGCCGCCCAAAAGGGTGATAGCCCCACCCAGCAATTGCTGGACGTACTCAATTTCTTTCTGGCGTTCTTTCAACCCTTCTGGTTTTAACCCGCCGGCAATCCCCAGACCGCCGGAATGGTCACTGACCGCAAAGGTTTTTAGACCCCGCGCCATAGCCCCGCGGGCCATTTCCTCAATGGTGTTGATACCATCGCTCCAATTGGAGTGAATATGCACTTCAGCCTTTAAATCGGATAATTGAATAAGTACTGGTAAGGCGTGGCTTGCCGCGGCTTTCAAATCGCCGTGGTCTTCCCGTAATTCCGGTGGGACCCAGTCCAGACCCAAAGCCTGATAAACTAATTCCTCGTCAGCGAAAATCAATTCCTTTCCATCAGTAGTAGTGATACAGCGCTCGCTAAGCGATAATCCTTTTTTCTGGGCCAATTCGCGCAGCGCCACATTATGATCTTTTGACCCGGTAACAAACTGCAGCAGCGTGCCAAACCGTTCCGCGGGTTGCGTCCACACCTGCATGTTGATCCCCCCCGGCAACTCGACACTGGATTTGTTCTCACCGCTGCCCAGCACCCGCTGCACATCCGCATGAGCGGCCAGGGCAGCCATTACAGCGCCTGAATCCTTCACTGCGGCAACAATATCAATATCGCCAATTGTCGTCTTCCAGCGTCGTAAACTACCGGCGGCTTCAGCCCGTTCCACCCCCGGCCGGGATCGAATCCATT
>JBAWYZ010000173.1:0-5583 GCA_037143255.1 Leptolinea sp.
ATGAAATCTATGTTCGCGAGGCCATCGAGCAGGGGCTTGCCGATAGCAAAGCAGGGCGTACCCTTGAAGTTCGGGAAGTGCGTGCGCAATACGGGCTTCCGGAATGAACGTCCACTGGACGAAGACGGCTCAAGATCATTTAGCCGGAATCAATAATTATATTGCTCAAAATTCTCCGGAATATGCTCGACACATGGTGGACCGCCTAACTCGGCGTTCTGAGCAAATCGCATCATTTCCCCAGTCCGGCAGAATCGTTCCCGAATACCGGCTGGAACAAATCCGGGAGGTGATCGAAGGCCCATACCGGATCATCTATCACATCAAGTCTGACCAGATCGACGTTTTGGCCGTTGTTCATGGGGCCAGAAACATTCAGAACAATCAATAATAGCCGAACCAGCTCTTTGACCGCGACAGCTCGCACGCTCGCCGCCGGGTCAAGAGTAACGTTCGCATGTCACCTCTGTAATGACGTTTGCGTGAGGGTGATATCGCAGCGCAGTTAGCGTCAGCGCACGACGGAAAAAAGACGCCCCCCCCCTCACCCCCGCCATCTCCCTCGAGGGGAGAGGGAAAAGATCTAAAGGCAATTCCCTATTCCAAAAAGATTAACCCGCCGGGAATGAGGGGGATAACAGTTTTATTTACGTGATAAGTCGGTCCGGGTTCGATACAAACGCAGGAACTTTTTGGAGACGAAAAATGAAATCACCATTGCTTGATACCCTTGGGAAGCAATTTGAAGTTAAGCTCCCCCGCATGCGGAGCATTAAAATGGCGGTGGCCAAAGAAATGGATGCGGGGCTCGCGGGACGGAAAAGCTCCCTTGCGATGCTGCCCGCCTATTGTGATGCCGCCAGTGGCAGTGAGAAAGGCCAGTACTTGGCGCTTGATCTTGGTGGCACCAATTTCAGGGTCATGCTGGTGAAGCTCTCCGGCGCTGGAAAGACGCCCCGGGTTATTGCCGAGGCCAAGTACCGGCTGACACGGGAACAGATTGCCGGCACCGGCGACATGCTCTTTGACGCGATCGCAGGCCATGTGCATAAATTTCTCAAAGACAACACGTTTAGCGGCGGTTATGTGCTGGGCTATACCTTCAGTTTCCCGGTAAAACTGCTGGCAATCGACGATGGCATTCTTACGAAGTGGACCAAGGACTTCTCGGCCTCAGGTGTTGTGGGGAAGAAAGTTGTTGAACTTCAGCGCCAGGCACTTGCCCGGAAAGGCGTGACCAACGTGAAGATTGTCGCCCTGGCTAATGACACCGTGGGCACGCTTCAGGCCCAGGCCGCCCTGGATCCGAATTGCGGCATGGGCGTCATACTGGGGACCGGGTTCAACATCGCCGTGCGGGTGGCCACCCGGCGGATTAAGAAGGAGCTCGACGCGTATGCCGGCAAGGGCATGATTATCAATATGGAGTGCGGTAATTTTGGCAAGGCACTTCCTCTCACGCCATATGACCGCCAACTGGACCGGGAGTCAGGCAATGCCAGGCATCAATATGCTGAAAAAATGATTTCCGGGAAATACCTGCCGCAACTGGTCAGGCTGCTGGTTCTGGACCTGATCCGGAAGGAGCATTTGTTTGAAGGCCGTGTGCCGGCGGTATTCATTGAGAAAGAAGCGTTCAAAGGCTTTTATATGGATGTGTTTGAGGCTGGTTCCCGGGCGGCGGTGCAAGAACTTTCCAAAGAACTGTTTGGCCGGGTGCTGACGCCGGTGGAGCATCGGACAATGGCCAGGGTCTGCCGTATGGTGTCGCGGCGTTCCGCCCGCATTGCGGCGGCGATGATTGTCGGCGCCTTGACGCGGGTTGAGCGGCGTGCGGCCAAGCGGGTTACGGTGGCGGTGGATGGCTCGCTCTTTGAAAAATATCCCGGGTATAGCCGGAGGCTGGTGGAGGCCGTCCGTGAGTTGGAAGGCCCGGCGGGTAAAGTGATCAGCTTGAAATTGACCAAGGACGGTTCCGGCATTGGCGCCGCCGTCATTGCCGCCGTTGTAAGTTCCAATCACTAATCACAGCGCTGAAAAGAAGACTTCACCACTGATCTTCACTGATTCACACTAATCTGGAAAGCAAGTCAGAAAAGAATAATGTTTTGCGATTTTTATGTCTGGCGGGTACACCAGCCATCAAAAATCGCAAAACGACTTTCGTTGGAATTGAAAAATAGAGGAGCGTCGAGCCTTCATTGGATTCCCATAAAACCGTTGCGGAATTTTTGGATCGGGTACCCCCGAACAAGAAATCCCGCAACATTTATTTTGTCTGGATTAGTGCGAATCAGTGAAGATCAGTGGTGAAGTCTTTTTTCCGCGCTTGCATCCGCGGTAGTGGAGTAATAGAGTGAGATGCTGAATAACACGGAGTACTCTTATGCCGAAATTCCGATACATTGCCATGGATGCAAAGGGGCGCGAAGTTGAGGGCATGCTTGAAGCCGACAACGAAAACCGCGCCCTGACAGCCCTCAAAGATAAAGGTCTTTTCCCTACCAGTGTGACAGATATGGGCGGAGGGCGTAGTCGAGGCCCTGCGCGAGGCGGAGCCTCCGGCAAGGGGCCGGTGGTCGCTAAAGTCCAGGGAGGCAGTGCGCAACGCCAATTCAAAATGCCGTCCTTTTTGCAACCGCGGATCAAAAACAAGCAGATCATGATCTTCACGCGGCAGTTAGCCACCCTGGTGGATGCCGGTTTGCCCTTGTTGCGTTGCCTGCATGTGCTGCAGAAGCAGGAGAAAGAGGAGCAGTTCAGGGCAGCCTTGGCCGGGATGGCGGAATCGGTTGAAGGCGGCAGTACCTTTGCGGAAGCCATGGCGCAATTCCCCAAGGTTTTCACGCCATTTTATGTGAACATGGTCAAGGCGGGTGAGACGTCAGGCGCGCTCCAGACGATTTTGACGCGTTTGGCTGAATTCATGGAAAAGAGCAATAAAATCCGCAACAAAGTCAAGGGGGCCATGGTGTATCCCATGGTCGTCATGTGCATGGCGGCGATTATTTTGGTTGTGTTGATGGTGTTCGTGATCCCGAAATTCAAAGAAATATTTGATGACCTTCTCGGGGGAAGATCGCTGCCCATACTGACGGAGATGGTGATTGGTACCAGCAACTTTATTGCCCAGAAGTGGTATATCGGCATCGCCATTATCATCGCCTGTGTGGTGGCCTTCAAATCGTTTAAAGCGACAAAATCAGGGCAGATTGCCCTGGATAAGCTTGCGCTCAGATTGCCGATTTTTGGAACCCTAATCCAGAAAACAGCCATTGGCAATTTCACCCGTACACTGGGCACGTTAATGACCGGGGGTGTGCCGATTCTGCAGGCGTTGAACATTGTTAAAGAAGTAACCAATAATGCGGTATTGTCGAATGCGGTCGAGCAGGTGCATGACAGTGTCAAGGAGGGTGAAACCATTGTGATGCCGCTCGAGGCTTCCGGAGTGTTTCCGTCGATGGTGGTTAGCATGGTGCAGGTTGGCGAGGAAACCGGTGCCTTGCCCGAAATGTTGATGAGAATCGCGGAAAACTATGATGATGAGGTAGATACAGCGGTGGATGCGCTGACCTCGGTCATTGAGCCCATCATGATCATTCTGCTGGCCCTGATTGTAGGAACGATTGTGATTGCCATGTTCCTGCCCATGATCTCGATCATTGGTAATTTGTAAGGTTGGTGGGGGTTATTCGTTATTGGTTATTGGGAGGGATATTGAGGTGTAGAATGACTGCATTAGCTGAAAAAATTTATAACGAGGTGTTAGATCTCCCAAACGATGAAAGGTTGTCGTTACTGGATAGATTGATGCATGTCATTAGTATCCCGACCGCAACGGATATCGAAAAGGCTTGGCTTGAGGAATCTCACAAACGGTTAGTCGATATCCGTTCAGGCAAGACGCAGACTGTTCCTGGCGAAATCGTATTTCAGGAAGTCAAAGCGAGATACCGGAAATGAGAGATGTCTATAGTCTGTCCTTGTTCAGGCATGGGAGATGCTGTATAATTTAGCTTTGAGGTGAGCCATGAAAACTAATGCAATGAAAAATTCCTGTTATTGCCCCTCTCTCAGATCCCGCGGGAGCGCTTTTACCCTGATTGAATTGCTGGTGGTAGTGGCGATTCTGCTGATACTGATGGGCATCATCATGAAGATTACGACTAGCGTTGGTAGTCAAAATAAACGCGCAAATATTGTGATGAATCTGGAAAAAATTCATAATGCGTTAGAGGGGTATTACGGGGCCAATGGGTATTACCCGCCAGGGGATACAGGCAACGGCGGAGGTTGGTTCCGCTATAGGCTTTTAAAATTGAGCCACACGAATGTTGGCGCGGCAATTTTTGACGAAAATATCCTGAAGAGTTACCCCTCGGCAATTGATGAGGTGACTAGTGCGGGTATGCTCTATTATTTGTACACTGATCCTCAAAGTGGAAAATGGATCTCCCAGTTGAGTGGGGTAATGAACTCTATTCAAATTTTTACCAATGCCGTTACTGCAACAGGGCAACCTACACCTCCTCGAAGTGTGACAAACCGGCTTTTGTATATAGAAAATAAATATTGGTATGAGTGTGGGAGGTCGGATAACTACCAGCGGTACAGACTGTGGTATATTGGAGAAGATAATAAAAATGGTACCGATGATGACATTGAGGCAGCGTGGCAACAATAATGAAAAAGGGTTTTATGAAAAGCTGTTTTAAAGGTGGTTTTACGTTGATAGAACTGCTGGTGGTAATAGCTATTATATTGATCTTGGCGGGGCTTTTGTTCCCAGTGTTCAGTACGGCTCGGTTGCAGGCGCGGAAAACTAAAGTAAAGAGCGAAGTTCGACAGCTCGATGTTGCATGGAAAGCTGTTTTGAGTGACTATCGGACGTGGGGCTTAGCTGGAGTCACAATGGGGGATGCATTGCAGATGGATTTGAGTAAGGTGAACTATTTGCAGAAGGGGAATCCGAAGAAAATTCTCTATATGGAGTTCCCGAGCGGGAGCGTTGATTTCAAAGATCCTTGGGGTAGAATTTATAATCTTGCATTAGGGGTGGAAAAGATACAGCCGCAAGGGTATGGGGAATTGTTCCGGGATGTAGGAGCGTGGTCATTGGGCCCAAGTGGCAACGCGACGGTAACTGCTGAGCATATCACCTCATGGAAATAGCGATGAATAGATTATCTTGTGCAAGAAATGCCGGGTTTACTCTGTTGGAGCTATTGACGGTGATTGCCATCATTGGCATTTTTATGGGTTTATTATTTTCTGCATTAAGTGGAGCCAAGATGACGGCCAAGAAAAAACAGGCTGAAGTTGAAGCAGAAAGTATTGCAATGGCGGTGCGTGCCTATTATCTCGATTTTCATAAATGGCCAGGGGACCCGGACGGGGACAGGACTTGGAGTAACGATAACCACTTTGTTATCAGCGACCTTGTTAGTAATGGGCGGAAGGTATACATAGAAAGAACCGCACTAGGGTCACCCTATTGCGACCCTTTTGGTAGTGGCACAAATGCATATAGGATATTAATTACTAATAATACGATTTACGTGTGGTCTATGGGTGTGAATG
>JBAWYZ010000174.1:0-5570 GCA_037143255.1 Leptolinea sp.
TCTCTTGCTGTTCGATTCACCCGTACTTTAAATTCGAATGTTTGGAATTGGGCCCCCGCACCACCCAATACAAGCGTTGCTACCGTTACTGATGTAAATGGAGCCCCGTTGTCCCCCCCCAATGGAACGGTTACTTTTCCCACGACCGCCGGTTCTATCGGCTATCTGAGCGTGCCTGGCTCAGCAGGGGCCACTTCACCTACCAGAGTTCAGATAAATTTATCTGGCATGACCATGCTTTCTAATGTAAATAGCGCTACTCAAAGCAGTCAGGACGGTCTAGCAGCATTAAGAGCAAGCACCGCTGACCTCAATATTGCGTTGAATGATGTGACCTTGGCTACCACCATCAATGGTTCGCGGATGCGCACCCTGGAAGCTGCACAGGAACGCATTATTACATCCAATACAGAAATTAAAGCGCTTCTTTCCCAAAAAGAAGAGGTGAATATGGCAGAAGTCATGGCTTTGTTGAAAAATCAGGAAAATGTCTATCAAACCGTGGTAACCATCGCTTCCCGGACACAGTCGATGATGAATTTGTTCCAATCGCTCCGTTAAGCGTATAATTCATTTATCCAACTGCTGCAAACTCAAGGATGCGTTTGCAAAATGCATCCCGAAAGGGATTCCTGATGCTTGTGCTAACCCGAAAACTGGAAGAAAGTATTGTTATTGGCCAAGATGTCATAATAACCATTCTGGCTATTGATAAAGACAAAGTGAAAATTGGAATTAGCGCTCCGCGTGAAATTCCGGTTCTCCGTAAAGAATTATTCCAGGCGATTCAAGAGCAAAGCGCTGTGGTAGAACAGCTTGCCGCATCCCAAACAACCGAACATTTTGATAGCCTGCGCGATCTGCTCTTGCAACAGTCCCCGCCTGAAGAAGAAAAGCCAGACGCAGAACAAGCGTAAAGAAATTTTAGGTAAGTTTTACGCAAGTTTCATATAAAGTTTACTGCAATTGCCTTCACAATAGGATATATTAATCTGGACTGATAAATCTTCGTCTGGATTATGAATTGGAATGGCTGTAAAAAAACCTGCTACTAAATTGCTGAACCAAAATGAACTTCACCGTCTGCGTGATTTGGGCAGTTACTACCTGCAATCAAATCTTATCGATCAGGCGTTGAAAACGTATGTTGCCCTGTTGAATGAATATCCAGAAGATATTGGATCGATCATCATTTTGGGTGATTCGTATTTAATGGCTGGCGACCCGGCGGCGGCAAAAGACCTGTATCAGGTTGCCTTAGACCTCGACCCAGACCGAAATGATGTGCAGCGCCGTATTCAACTGGCTGAAAATACTACGGGGTCAGAAACTGGCGTAGCCGGCGGATTTCCTCCTTTGCATCCGCAGGCTGTCAACCGCTTAATTGAGCGATTAACTGGCCGGCCCACCGCTATTGACGAAAATCAAATTAACCGGGCAGCAGAATTACTGGATAATACAATCCACAGCGATTCGCCGGCATCCAGTGTTTCTGAACATTTAGATGAAATTGATGCTTTGCTGCCGGCAATATTGGAGTTGAATATTCGTCAGGCCCGGTCAGAGGGCAGAACTGACCTGGCATCCGATTTAGTGGATTTACAAAATAGTCTTATTGTGGAGCAATCCGATACCTCAAAAGGTACAAACTACTCCGGAATACAGGTATTGGCCAGAGAGACCCAAAAAGAGGCTATTCGCGCCATAATCATCGGGGAGTCGTCTCAATATTCTCCAACCCGTCAACAGGTTATGGTAGCCGCTTTGCGCCAGGCTGATGTGGTCGTGGAAGAAAACTGGGAAGCCCTTGCCCTGCCCTGGGACGGCTTTGACCTGGTTATCGCCCACAATCCCCACACCAATTCGATATTCATGAAAGCCCTGGCTGCCTGGGCGGGCGCCGGAAATCCAGTGCTGGTTGACCTGGATACGGACTTTCGGATTCTATCTGCGGGCGGAATAAGTGAAACCCGTTCACTCACTGCTGCCATCCAATTAGCGGATGTTCTAACCTTCCCTTCCACGCAAACAGCCTTGCGGTTCTCATCAGAAGGCTACCGGGCATTGACGGTCCCAGATGGTTGGTCACAAAAGAATTCATTGTGGTTGAAAAGCGCCCATCAATCTGCTAAGTTTAATATTGGTCTCTATACAGAACCGGGGCGGCTGGAAGATGTTACGTTCATCCGCCGGGCAGTCATCCGAATATTGCGAGAATTTCCTCAGACTCGCCTGGTGCTTAGTGGGGATCCCGAGGTATACCCGTTATTCGATTCGATTCCAGATACCCGGCGAATATATTTGCCGCCTGCAGAAGCGGATGACTATCCATTCCTGTTAGCCCAGGCTGATATTCATCTGTTTCCATTTCAGGACACCGAATATTCTCGGTTGGAAAGTGACCGAAAATTGATGGAGGCGGGGGTTCGAAAATCCGCCTGGATCGCCTCTCCTTACCCGGCAGCGGAAGAGTGGAATTCTGGCGGGTGGATTGCCCGCTCTGTAGATGATTGGCATACGCTTCTAAAAAACCTCATTCAAGATCACGAACTACGCAATCGGCTGGCTCAGGAAGGTCATGTAAAAGCCCTCGAGCGAGAAGCTGGCAAAATGGCCGGGGTTTGGGCTTCTGTTCTACAAAAAACAATATTAGCCAATAAGCCCAAATCGGGTTTTGGGGAGGGAAAGTGAATTTCGTTTTTATCTGCCCAGAATCTGAAGAAACCCAATTGACTGTAGAAAGGCGCTGTATAGCGCCGGCGCGGGCGATCAACCGCACCGGCCGGTACACTGCTGATATTATCGGATGGAAGGATTTCATTTCCAACACGGCTGTCGCACAAAACCTACTGGTACAGAGCGACTTTATTATCATTCATCGTGGATTATGGTCGTCAATTTTGCCCAGAATTCAACATTGGAAAGCCCGTGACAAGAATATCATTGCTGATTTTGTCGATGCCTATCAACTGATGGATGAGGATGAACTGACTGATTTCCATGATCTGGAAACTAACAGCGGTTTGACAGCCGGTCAACATTCAAACGGTTCGCCTCCCCTATTATCCCAGTTCAAATGGACGCTGCAATCTACCAATGGCGCCACCACGCCTTCGCAGCGGTTGAGTGACGATTGGAATGCGTATACGCGCACAGCCGTTCTGCCAGATTATCTGGATATGGAGCGTTTGAGCCTGATTACCCCAACGCTCCATGACGGCATCAATATCGGGTGGCGCGGAACGGTTCGTCAATTGCAAGCGCTTAAAAAAGGCGGAGTAATGATGGCGCTGGAAGCCGCTTGCCAGATGCGCCGCAATATGCGGGTATTATTTTCGGTTGATCATCCGGAAGCGGTTGGAGGGTTGGGTCTTCCGGCTGACCAGGTAGACATTACCGGATGGAATCAAGCTAGCTGGCATCAAATCCTGGGGAAAATCAATATCGGCCTGGCTCCAATGATCGGGGAGGCCGGTCAGCGGGCGGCACAATCGCCAATCCTCGAGTACATGGCGCTCCAAATCCCGTGGATAGCCAGCCAGGGACCCGCCGTTTACGACCTGCACAGTTATGGCTGGATTGCTGAAAACACTCCGGAAGGATGGTTGAAAGCAATTATTGAGATGGCTGATCATTTTTCAGATTTTCGGGCGGAGTCTGCGGTTGGTCCGTATCTATTTGCCATTGGTAAGAGCCTTGACGAAAACATTCAAACCTTAGTTGATACGTATGTACGTCTGGCAGGTTCGCATTCTACCCGGCCAATTCAGCCTGTTTCTATCGAAACGGGAAGTGATTTGTTGGTAGCTTCGTAAGTGAAAGGAAAACAATGAAAAATCAGCGCTACCAGAAAGTAATGAAACAGATTCATAAATGGATGCAACAAGATGAGTGGCAGAAAGCGCTGGATGAATTACGTCTGGCTGAGAAAGAATTTCCAGATGCGGCTGCAATATTAACGGCTATGGGAGATTGTCAAATTCACTTGATTAAACCAGAAGCTGCGGTGGAACACTTCAAACGGGTGACAGAATTGGAGCCTGCCTCGGTTGAGGCTTTCAATAACCTGGGGGTTGCGTATATGTTTATCCAAAATTTCACTCAGGCTGAGTCAGCTTATTTGCATGCCTTGCAATATATGCCGGATCATGCGCAAACCCTCAAAAACCTTGCATTTCTGTATTACCAGCAAGAAGATCGACTGGGAGATGCGGCCACAATTCTTGCCGGACTGGTGCGCAAATATCCAACTGATTGCGACGCACTATTCTTGATGGGCCAATGCTACGAGATAGGCAGTGATCCGGCTTCGGCTGCAATGTGCTATGAAAGAATTCTTGTCCATCAACCTGATTCAAAGGAAGCAAAAGAGGCGCTTGATCGAATAAATCAGCGGTAATTTTTCCCACACTGACGTATAATAGACTTAATTTGATTTAGGATAAAAAACATGTCACCTATTCCGCGAATAACTACACCCGATCCAAGCAAGCCCGACGGCACCGGCCACGCAAAAAATGTTGGTTACGAACCGAAGGTAGTCTCAGTTCCGGCTGGCCCATTTTGGATGGGAAGTTCCGAAGATCATGTGATGATGCTGGTTCAAAACGAAGATTGGGCGCATGAATGGTATGAAGAAGGCCTTTTTCGGATTGAGCAACCCTGCGCCCAGGTGATGAGCAAAGCCTTCGAGATTGGCATGAATCCGGTAACAAATTTCGAGTATTTCTCGTTTATCTGGAAAACCGGTTACAAAGTTCCGAAAGGCTGGCTGGGGTTCAAGTACGCAGAAGGAATGGATGCGATTCCGGTGACAAATGTGAGCAAAATTGACGCAGAGGCATACTGCGCCTGGTTAAGTGAGCAGACCGGTAAAACATATCGATTACCAACCGAGGGGGAATGGGAACGGGCGGCTTCTGGAACAGATGGTCGGATCTATCCCTGGGGGGATTCATTTGACCCGTGGCGCTGCAATACGCAAGACAGCGGAAAACCCGGCCCGACCCTGGTTGGTACATATTCGCCCGCGGGAGACAGCCCGGCTGGGTGCGTAGATATGGCTGGGAATGTGTATGAATGGACGAGCGATATTTTATTGCCGTACCCTTATGGGGAAGTCCCGCCTACACCGCCCAAGGATATAAAATTTGTAGTTCGCGGCGGTGCCTGGTATTACAGCCATCGTCTGGCGCGCTGCCAGAGCCGTGAAGGCCAAATGGCAGATCACATTTCTTTTGCCGTTGGTTTTCGGATCGCCCGGTCTTTGGAATAAAAAAGGGTAGGTGGTTGGGTGAGCCTACAAGGCTTTAGAAATATTATTCTGTCAGCAAATAGCCAGTAATCTTCGGTCATAAGCTCTTTGAGTATATTGGTAGACGTTTTATTTTGAATTTATCGCATAATTTTGCCAGAGGGGGTTGGTTCTTTATAGTTGGATAGAATTTGGGTGTAAGATGAAAAGAAATTGCTTTCACATTGGGTGTTATCAGAAGTAGTTAACCCAAAATCTAGAATCCTCTCAAGTGGGCAAACCATTCGAAAGCCATCATGTTTTCCTGCGTATTTCC
>JBAWYZ010000175.1:0-5557 GCA_037143255.1 Leptolinea sp.
TATAGCATCCTGCTCATTCTTCTCATTGGTTTCGGCGTGGCCAATATCTTTTTTTGGAATCGGCCGCTATTGTTGGCGTTGGGTAAGGCTGAAATACCCCTGCAAGTTGGTTTCTGGGGTATGGTCGCAAAATTGGCTTTGGCATTTATGGTTTTACCCTGGGCGGGCTACCTTGCCGAAGCCTGGCTTTTAAGCGGATATTTCGTTTTCACAATCGGGGTCATCATCTGGCAGGGATATCGCAACCTGCAGCAAGCCGAAACAACTAATCCTCAAGTTGCATAACGATAATGAAAATTGCCTGTATCAGTCCATCCCTAATTCCTTCGACCACTGCCAACAGTATTCAGGCAGTCAAAGCCTGCCATGCACTGGCCAGCCTTGGACATACTGTTCGCCTATATTCCCCGGGTGAAGGTGATATCCGTTGGGAAGACCTGACTGAGGCGTACGAATTATCCAGCCCTTTTGAAATCAGCCACATTCAATCCAACCCTTCCTTGAAGCGCTATGACTTTATTTGGAAAAGCTTGCAGGCATCCTCCAACTGGCAGGCTGATTTGATATATACCTGGCTGTCACAGTGCGCCTGGCTGGCTGGTCAGCGCGGAATACCATCAATATTGGAAATTCATGACCGTTTGACCGGAAACATGGGGCCATGGTTCTTCCGGCAATACCTGCAAACCAAACCTTTAAAACGTTTGCTGGTCATTACCAGGGCATTACAGAATGTACTCGAAAGGCAGATGCACCGTGCATTTGACCCAGAAGTCATGAAGATCGCTCCCAACGGAGTGGACCTGGAACGCTATCAAAATCTGCCGGATGTAACGGCAGCACGTGCCCAACTTGATCTACCGCAACACTTTACCGCGCTGTACACCGGTCACTTTTACGCCGGCCGCGGGATGGATCTACTCATGCAATTGGCTGGTTGCCTGCCTGATATTTCCTTTGTGTGGGTCGGCGGCAAACCGGACGATGTTTCGGTCTGGCAAAAAAAGATTAAATCTGCCGGGATATTGAATATTGTGTTGACTGGTTTCGTCCCCAAAATGAAATTGCCCCTTTATCAGGCCGCCGGAGATGTTCTGTTGATGCCTTATGAAACTGCCATAGCTGGAAGCAGTGGAGGGAATTCTGCTGAAATTTGCAGCCCGATGAAAATGTTTGATTACCTGGCAACTGGCCGGGTGATCATCACCAGCGAACTGCCGGTATTGCATGAGGTATTAAATGCGAAGAATGCCATCTTTTGCCCACCGGCGGATGTTGAAGCCTGGGCAACCGCCTTGCAGTCCATCCAGCAAGGCCCGGTCAGAGCAGCTTCGCTAGGCAACCAGGCTCGGCAAGATGCTTCCCACTATACATGGCGAAACCGGGCTCAACAAGCGTTACAAGGAATGGAAGAAACAGGCGCATGAAACAAAAAGAAATCATACAATTTTCTATTATTGCTCTAATTACCGGATTATTTATTGGTTGCATTGTCGCCCTGGTATCCGCAGGTGGATTTCTCGCAGGGTTTTGGGGCGCTTCACTGATTACAACGATCTCCACCTTTTCCCTGCTGATAATCTGGCGGTGGGCGGGCGGCAGCCGTACCCTGGCCTGGATGATTTCTCTGACTTATATCCTGCGGCTAGTAATAGGTATTGGAATGTTTACATTGCTTCCACCATACGGCTATGACGAACCCACGCAGAACGCCGGCTATGTCTTCTATGACGCTGCCCAACGCGACCGGCAAGCCTGGGAACTGGGGGAATCGCATCAGGTATGGGAGGCTGCCACCGGCAAGGAATTTGTCACCGACCAGTACGGCGGGTTACTGGCTTTCAGTGCAGCGGCCTACACAATCTTCAGCCCAGATGCACACCGGCCGTTGATTATCGTGCTATTCACAGCCTTCGCCGGAGCGATTGGCGTACCATTCCTCTATCTGGCGTTGCGCAAACGGTTTGGGGAACGCATCGCTTTGCTGACAGCATGGATCTTCGCCTTTTATCCGCAAAGCATTGTGCTGGGCGGCTCGCAAATGCGCGAACCATTTCTGCTCAGCCTGACGGCAGTCGCTTTTTGGGCTGTTTCCCAGTGGGCTCCCAGGAAAAAGTTGATCCCCTTTTTCGTGTTTGCCGCCAGTTTTGCGACTATGGCCTGGTTCTCCAGCAAGATTACCATCCCGGTTGGCGGGGTACTGGTGATGTGGTTCTGGTTGGAACATTACGCCAATACGTTACCCGCGAAATGGCAAAAGATCAACTGGATAATTTTGATTGGCGCTGTGCTGGTGTTTGCACTATATGGTTGGCGCTGGGTTGCTACTACATCTGTTTTCGATACCCGCATGACGGAATACAATAGCGGCCGAATTCAAAAAGCCATTGAAGATCTGGGGGTTGACCTGCGAATTCCGTTTATTGTCGGTTACGGCCTTACCCAGCCAGTGCTACCCGCTACTCTTACAGACCCCGCCTTACCTATTTGGCGGGTGATCTCCAGTCTATTGGCAGCCGGGTGGTATACGCTGGCGCCCTTCCTGATATATACTTTGGTTGCTCTGTGGCGCGAAGAAGATATCACCCGCAAGCGGCTGCTGGCCTGGGCTGCAATGGCCTGCACAGTGTGGATCATCATTTCCTCTGCGCGGGCTGGGGGGGACCAATGGGACAATCCGCGTTACCGGACGATCTTTTTGCCCTGGCTGGCATTGATTGCTGTCTGGGCTTGGGATTTTGCGCGCCGGAAAAAGGATGCCTGGTTGTGGCGCATCCTCGCCGTTGAGGGTATTTTCCTGGCCTTCTTTATCTCATGGTACCTCAGCCGCTATTACAATCTGGTCGGCCGGCTGCCGTTTAACACAATGTTAGGGATCATCATAGGGCTATCGTTGGGGGTGCTAGGCGGGGGTGGTGTGTGGGACTGGTTAGGGAAGAGAAAAAACGAAAATTAGGTTCCGTGGTTGTTTGGTAACTGAGTTCCGCATGGCAAGTCCCCGGACCTTCCCAAAATTCCAAAGAGCAGAATTTAGAGAGGGAGAATGTTTTTCTGGGGAAACCCCAAGGTAAACAAATGGTATTTTGGCCGAAAACTAGCTCATCAAACAATTTTTAGTATTGCCGACCAGCTTGGGTGGAATAAAAAAACCTATTATAGATTTCTGTGTTATTGTCGAGGAAAAACCTTGCAATTAATTAGAAAAGCCCTGCAACTTCAGGGCTTTTCTTTCGTAAATCAAAGTAGAAACTGCACGAAATCGTGCGATGGTTAGGACTAGAGTGCGCCTACAACATTCGAGAAGATGTTGCCAATAGCCGGTCCGAGCAGAGCGAGGACAACAATAACAACAACAGCAACTAAAACGAGAATTAATGCGTACTCAACTAAACCTTGACCTTTTTCCTTGGGAGCGAATAACATGTCTATTCACCACCTTTCTGTTTGAGATTGATCATTTGAATGACCTAATAATGATTATAAATACTTCCTGTATAATTGCAAGGGGGTAAAATTACAAACACCTTACAATTGAGGTTGCAGTTTTATCGCCAGAGCTTGTGCAGCGGTTTTGAAACCGCTATAATTGAACTATCTATTGTTGAAATCAAATATGGAGGAAACAATGAGCGATCTGTTTGACAAGGTAACATCTAGTCAAGATATTTTCAAAAAAATCCTGGGGAAAATCCCTGGATTTGGTGGCTATATTGAACGGGAGAACCGGCGATCTGCCGATAAACTTCTGCGGGATAATATTGCAAGCCGGTTTGAGGAGGTCTGGAAACGGATCAGTGATGTTCAAAAAGACCTGGTTAACCAGGGAGCCATAGAATATCTCGATGATATGGAATCTTCTGCTGTTAAATTCCGCCAATTCATTGACCGCGTTCGGAATGCTTCTTATGGCTACTCTGGTTTGTTTGATGCGGTAAAAATAAACGAAGCAGAGCTTGCGCTGGTTTACCAATATGATCTGGAAATGTTGAATTTGGCAGATGAAGCAAATCGGGCGGTTGACAATGTCGAATCCTCGATCGGAAGTGAAGGTTTACCGGCTGCAATACGCAATCTTAATTCGCAGGCCACAATCGCCGTCAAAACCTTCAATAAACGGGCTGAAATTGTACTTGGTAGTCAAGATCAACCCTCTCAATAAGAAAATTACGCAGAAATAACGGAGACGAACCATGGCCAGGATTTTTGATGTTGTTGAATATGCAAATGAAATGGCAGATGAAATTGTCCATCGCTTCCCAGAAGAAGGGGTGGCTGATCTGCGGATCGGCAGTCAAATTATTGTTCGGGAAAGTCAGCGCGTGGTTTTCTTGCGGGATGGAAAAGCGTTGGATGTTTTCGGCCCGGGCCGCCACACGATAGTAACTGCCAATATTCCAAAATTGATTGATCTGATTGGCAAAGCTTTTAATGACCGGACGCCGTTTACCGCCGAGGTCTATTATGTTTCTGTAAAAGAGTTTGCAGATCGAAAATGGGGAACACCACAGCCGATTATTGTCCGTAATCCAGGTATGGGATTAGGCGTCGCCCTTTTGCAAGGGTTTGGCTCCTATAGCTTCTCAATTGCCGATCCAATACAATTTGTAACTCAGATTGTAGGCGCCCAGGGTTCTTATCGCATGGTGGATATTGAAAACCGTGTTCGCAATATGCTGCTCAGCAAATTGCAAGACGTACTGGGTGAAACGGCGGCCAAGAACAGCGTTGTTCAACTGATCGGTCTAACCGAAGAACTGGGCGCCGCCGTCCGCGCAAAAGCTCAGGATGATTTCGCAGCCATTGGAATGACGCTTAAATCATTTTATATTGGCAATCTGAAGCCATCTGATAAATCGGCAGAAGAATTACGGGCAATGGGTATGCTCGATATGGCAACCTACACCCAATTGCAGGCAGCAGACGCTATGCGTGATGCAGCCCAAAATCAGGGAGGCGGCGCGGGCTTGACGGCTGGTATCGGCGCAGGTATGGGTATCGGCAATATTATGAATCAGGCTCTGGCTGGCGGGATGGCTGCTGGTGCAAAACCAGCAGATGCTGCCAATGCAGGCGGTGCATCCGGTGGAGCTGCCATGGGCGCGGTAATGACCCCTGCAGAGGCCGCAGCGGTACTTCGTGTTTCCGAAGAAGATGTAATTGCTTCGATCACTTCAGGCGATTTGAAAGCCAAGAAAATCGGCAATGCCTACCGCATCAGTAAAGAATCTCTTGAAACGTTCTTAAAGGGATGAGTATCTCTTCTATTTGAAAAATTCAACTTTTTATAGCACGGGGACAGGAGAAATCCTTTCCCCGTGCTATTATTGTGTACGGAAATCGAAAAACCATTTTGAGATATTTAATGTGTGGTTGCTTAATAGTCCATACAGCAAGGATGATACACGGCTCTCTAAATAAAAATTGAAAGGTACTTCCCTTTTTAATCAACAGATTTTGCAATTGCAAATGATATACTTGCTGGGAAGCAAGGAAAAAATTATTTGGAAAAGAAAAAGAATTACCTCATTGATATGGACGGCGTCTTGGTCCGGGGAAG
>JBAWYZ010000176.1:0-5510 GCA_037143255.1 Leptolinea sp.
TCCACACCCAATTGTTGTGCTGCCCAGAGAATCGGATCAGGGAAAGGTTTGGTGTAGCGGCAGGTTTGTGATGTGGCAATTGCCTTGAAATGTTGACCTAAATCAAAGGTTTGTAAAAAATCTTGTGTTCCACGACTGTCACGCGAGCTGACCACCGCAAGGGGAAAATGTGTCGCCAATGTCTCGATTGTCTCTTTTATTCCGGGAACCAACAGATAAATTTTAGGCCGGGATCGCATTAGAGAATGGTTAATCCAGTTATAAATTTTTCCGGCTGGAACATCCAATCCAAAACGATCCAACAAGTAATACAGAAAATTGCCAGGGGTTTCAATCCCCATGATGATCCGCCGGGCAATGCTTTGTGGTGGTACACCAGGGAATAATATTTTAATAAACCGGACAAAAGGCTGCGCTCGTTGAATCCAAAGGTCATCGGTATCGCTGAGAGTGCCGTCAATATCGAAACAAATCGCGCGCACCTTGGAGAGATTTAACGACAAAATCTTATCCTTAAGCCGGAGGTTGAAAAATCGGCAAAGCTTCTATAATTGACTGCTGGATAAGAATATCCGGAGTCAATAACCACAGGGTATCCGTGCCTTGCTGCTGGAGCAGGATTTCACCATCCGGAGATTTATTCCAGGATGAATGAGTGTCATCTTCACGGGTGGGATCGCCCCAACGCAAGCCAGCATATTGGCGAATTGTGCTGAAAAACTCGCTGGCATCCTGCTCAGTGTCCCAGCGGGATTGCAGAACAAGCACAACCGCCCCATCCTGTTTTCTGGTAAATATGGCGTACTTGTCCCCGCCCCAACCAGCAGCGGCGGATCGGGCTAAATTTTCAGGAAGCCGGTACTGCTCATTTTCTCCATTAGATAGCACCAGAAAGGTGAACCATTCGCCCAGAACATTCTGATGGACTACTTGCCAACCACCGCCTAAAATATAGGCGATATCTGGCAGGGTAATATTGATCGGTTTTTCTGACGGGTATTTATCAGGGTGCAGGATTTGTTCAGCGCTGACTGGCGGGTCTTTAAAAGCCTTATCGATCATTCCATAACCACCGCGATCAACTAGCGAGTTTACAAACTCGAGACCGCGCATATAGGGGAAAAGGAAATCTTTTTGCATATATTGCGGAGCAGAATCATAAATTGGGCTGCTGTATTCAGTTGAAAAAGATTGGATATCATTCCTGTCTTGATTGCTGGCTGGCCCGAACAGCCAGCGGGATTGAATCAAGGAAGCATCGCCTTCAAGTAGCGCAGTTACAGCAGAACAATATTCTGTTTCGATCTTACAATAAGCGTCATCAATTTTTAGACCTTTCTTCAGGTCGTAGGTTTGATCTTGCAAAGTATGCGTGAATTCATGCGCGTAGGTCATGCGCTCAACTCCGCCGAATTTCGGTCCCTCAACAACGAACATCTCTTTGGTTTCATTATCATAAAAACCGGCAACCTGCTCGCCGTAGAGTTTTAGGTAAAAATTGCGTAAATCGAAGTTCCTGGGCAGCAAGCCCAGCGTACTGAGCGTCAATGTATCATCGCGGGCTTCCTCGTCTGTATAATCCTTGAAAAAATCTGTCTCCACCTTCTTTTGAAGGTCAGATGGAGAAATCAAACCCCGAACAACGGGTTTATTGGGCTGCAATCCGCGTAGGGCAATCACCTGCTGTTGGATTTCATCCATTTGAGCAGCCAGGGCAGGCGGAGGGGGGACCGGAGTAGGTCTGGTGGTACCGGCTGGAACAGGTTGCTGACCACCAGAAGATTGTGCAGGCATAGGAGTATCCAGCCGCTGCGGCAGTTGATTCGCTTTGGTGGGATTAACTTCTTGCGGAGTAGGATTGATTGGGGATGAAGATGACCCCGCGGCAAAGAATACGACTCCCAGAATGATTCCAGTAGCGATAATGCAAACACCCAGCAGGGCAAGAATAGAAAATACGATTCGTCGGTTCATGGTAAATTGTTAGCGCCTGATTATACCGGATGGTTAGTTGGCACGGACGTATTCAAGCGCATACGTCGCGTCAGCATAGCCTGGATGGACATCCAGCGCTTTCTGGAAATAAGACAGAGCATCTAATTTGTTGCCTAAACGGTACTGCCCCCAACCTTCCCACAGCAAGGCCTCTTCGGCATTGGGTGTACGTTTGAGGGCATATTCGGTCAGGACTAAAAGGTCATCGGTTCGCAGGGAATGGAAATACGCCAGGAATGGGCCAAACTGATAACGCAGCATGCGCTGTGGGAAACCGATCTTGCGGGCAGTGTCGTACGCCAGCGAGGCCTGGTCATACCGTTCAAAATACACAAGATTTGACCCTAAATTAAACCACGTGTACACATTGTTTGGGTCAGATTTTGTCTCCGCCAGGGCGGTTTCCTGGGCTTTCTTACGGTTTGCATCCACATTCCAATCCGTACCCAAAACCTGTTTCAACTCATCTTCCTTTTCAGCCGGGTACACCAGTATATAAACCCGGTTGAAACTCTGCCAACGTTTATCAAGATCTGCATATTTGACTTCCACATCCGGCCCGACAAACACATCTTGCGTTAAAAAGGTTTGGGTTTCATCGTTATAGCCATTGATAAGAAGGTAATGGCCCGCCCAACGGTCGTCGTTTGGCCAATAATTTTTGTCAACAATGTAGCCTTCTTCAATCATCACCGGGATGCCAGTTGCCACAATGCGCTTCAGCAAATCAATATCTCCACCCACCCGGTATTCTGTTTTCAGGTAGCCGGCAAAGTTACGCACATAATATTGCAATTCTTCCACGTTGACATTACGGTCGCCAATAATGGGTTTTATTTCATTTGAAATGGTATATTGATCGCCCTGCCAGCCAAAAACATTCAGGTTCATGGCCAGCACTGCCGGACCGCAGTTGTTTAGGTCTTCCTTTTCGTATGGGGGAGAAGGAAGCCGGACTTGTGCCGGAATGGGCGTTGGCACCAAAGGGGGTACTGTGGTCGAAACAAGCGTTGGCTGAACATTCGCTGCCGGGCTGATGATCACCGTGGATGTCGGTTCTGCCATCAACACTGGCGCCGCCATCGCCGGGGTGGCCATCGGGGCAACCGGATTGATCATTTCCTTCAAATAGATACCGGCATATTCCACTCGCCAGCCCAACCGGCGGTTGACCGGCGGCAGCAGGAAGATGACCAGCCCAACAATCAACACTCCAGCCAACCCCAGCAAACCGGTCAGTACAGGATGGATTGGATTTTTATGTTCGCGCAAAAATTTCATATTCGAATTGTACACTATCAAAACAGACTTGTTTGATATAAATTAGACGAAATCCGTCCAGTTTATTGTTATAATCGCTGGCATGAAATACTATATGTGGACAGAAGGCTGCCAGATGAATGTGGCCGATTCGCAGCGCATTTCAGCGGCGTTGGAAGGTCTGGGGTACACACCCACCAACCATCCTGAAGAAGCGGCCGTCATTGTTCTGAATACCTGTGTGGTGCGGCAGGCGGCTGAAAGCAAAGCCACCGGTAGATTGACGTCTCTGTCTCCTTTGAAACGATCCAACCCTGACCTGGTTATCAACTTGATGGGCTGCATGGTGGGCATCCGTCCACCGGATATATTGCGAAAACGCTTCCCGTATGTTGATGTTTTCTCGCCGCCGTCGGATGCAGGCCCGCTGTTGACCTTTTTAACGCAAAACGAATCCCGTTTGAAGCAGGAGCAAGAAATTGTGCAGCGCAACGCCTGGATGGATGAAGATTTGCCCCTCCCCCGCGCCGAGCATGATCACCTGATTGCTACACACATTCCAGTAGTGTTGGGATGTTCGCATGCCTGTACTTATTGCATCATTCCAAATCGCCGTGGTGTGGAACGCAGCCGCCCAGCGGAGGATATTCTGAAAGAAGCCCGCTCACTTGTGCGCCAGGGGGTAAAAGAAATTACCTTACTGGGGCAGATTGTTGACCGGTATGGGCTGGATGATCCAAGCATGCCAAACCTGACCGGACTTTTGACCCGCCTGAACGCCATTGAAGGATTGGACCGCATCCGCTTTTTGACATCCCATCCCAATTGGATGACCGATGAACTTTTGGATGCCGTGGCTTCATTGGATAAGGTTTGCCCGCATATTGAAGTGCCCATCCAGGCGGGGGATGACGAAGTATTGGCCAACATGAAACGCGGATACACGGTGGAACAATACCGCCGTTTGGTGGAAAAACTTCGGTCTGTAATCCCCGGTGTTTCCATCGCTACGGATATTATTGTCGGGTTTCCCGGCGAAACTGCGCAACAATTTCAACACACCTATGACCTGCTGGCTGACCTGAAACTGGATGTCGCCCACCTGGCACGCTATTCCCCCCGCGAAGGAACTGTATCCGCCCGCCGCATGCCGGATGATGTTCTGGAAGAAGAAAAGATGCAGCGCCTGCACCGGCTGGATGATCTGCAGGAAGTTGTTGTCGCGGAAATTCATGCCCGGTATCTGGGCCAAACGATTCAGGTGCTGTTTGAAGAAAAAGTAAAAAACCGCTGGAAAGGCCGGACTCCTACCAATAAATTGGTGTTTGTTGAAAGTGATGAAGATTTGCGCGGCAAGGTGCTGCCAGTTCAGATCACATGGACCGGTCCGTGGTCGATGCAGGCGCAGATTAATTCCGGGTAATTTACCATGAAAACCAGCACCAAGATCATCCTCGCCGTTTTGGTAGCGGTTGGAACCGCTGGCGGCTACCTGCTGTACCGTTCGCGGCAGTTCGGTGTAAACGCCTTGCGGGTCGAAGAGTTTATTCTTCATCCCGAAAATCACCGCGATTGGACGCTGAAAGCCGGCAATCGCTGTGATGATGCTCCTTTTCAAATGCCAGTGGATGGATTTATTGGCTTTTTATGGGACGACTCATTTCGCCCCGGTCATCATCATCAGGGGATTGATATTTTCAGTGGAACACAGCCTGGCGAGACATCCATATACGCTGCCTATGACGGTTATCTGACCCGTAAGCCGGATTGGAAATCCACCGTCATTATCCGCATTCCAAGCGACCCCCTGCAGCCCAGCCGGCAGATTTGGACGTATTACACCCACATGGCCATGCCGGATGCCACTCCACTGGTGGATGCCGCTTTCCCACCTGGAACACGTGAGGTTTTTGTAAAGGCTGGCACGCTGCTCGGAAAAATGGGCAACTACTCTGGCACTCCCGGTAACCCGACAGGTGTGCATCTGCATTTTTCCATTGTATTGGATAACGGCCAGGGCAGTTTTACCAATGAATTGGAAATCAAGAATACGCTGGATCCGTCAGCTTATTTCGGATTCAATTTGAATAAGAACAGGCAGAATGACGAAATACCAGGCTGCATTACTAGATAGGTTTTGACAGTATGCCCCCCTTAATGAACACCAGTGAAAAGAAACTGGTGCAGGTGGGTTGGGGGATTTCAACCCTGAAATAGGATTAACTAATCCTTTCAGCAGAATCCCCCCAACCCCC